>JAITVS010000038.1 GCA_031285685.1 Tannerella sp. | reverse complement strand
GTTATGAAATCACAAAACGTAAAGAAAACCAGGTCGATTAGACGTAAAAAAAGTGACCTCAACGAAAATTTGTTATCAGCAGCTAAAGCAGAGATCATTGAACATGGTTTCGAAAATGCAACCATTACAAATATTGTAAAAAGAGCTAAAATTCAAGCCAATGTATTCTATAACAGATATGATAACATTCACGGTCTTTTCGACAAATTAATAAGACCTTATGATTATTGGCTCGAAGATAATGTGAAATTTTCAGGCAACAACTCCATAGAACGACTTTGCAATGCCATAAATACGTTGATAGATTTCCTACATGAGGATTTGTTTTTGCAAAGATTGTTAGCTTGGGAAATAAGCAATGATAACTATCTAACAAAAAGATCCACGTCAAAAAAAGAGATCTTTTTTAGTTATTCAATCGAGCAGTATTGTGATTTGCCCGATCACAATACTGCTGAAATCAAAAAACAGTTTTCTCTCATTATTGGAGGAGTATATTATCATTTCATTAGCCGCACAGCTAATCCGGCATTTGATAACAGTATATCTTCTGAAAAAGATATAGAAGAACTAAAAAAATACACTCGAAATATAATCTCAAATTTATTTTAATGTTATTTCTCCCGGAGAAATTCCGATAAAAACCTCATACATCATCACCAAATAACGGAATAAACTAACGCATAAAAGACTTTTGCGTTAATATGCCACCATCTGCCTTATAATTATTTCCGCTAATTCATTGTAGCTTATTTTGTCATATTCATTCTTTGTAATCACAACCTTTTATAGCAACTCCTACCAGGGCAAACGCATGAAAACTATTAACCTCGTTTGAGGCTATATGGAAGAAGGTGTACTTCTCCAAAAAATCTAAAAATTTTGTGAGCACCCCTTCTATAACGCGTAAAATGATGATTCAAAAATTTCATGCGTTTGTCCTGCAACTCCTACCTGAATAACTGTCTTTTTTTAAACATTTACTATTACTGAAGTTGCTTTATAGATCACTCCATTTTCAAAAAAACATTCATATTTTTCCATATAACATCACCTATCCTGCACCTTTTACATTTAACCAATCTAAAATAATTGATTAGGCTCTTGCTTTTATAGCACATAAGAAGCAAGAGATTCGCAAAACGGTTGATTTTAGTTCTCACAGGCAAAGATAGGTGCGTGTTCTTAACGACAGTGCAAGGTCGAGCCGCTAAAGCGGTTTTCAGAAAAATCGTCCTCGCTCTGCTGCGGTATTTTTCCGAAAAACCTTGCGCAGTCTAAACACGCACCCATAAGGCCTGTGGAACTGAAATCAGCAGCTTCCATATTATTAATCACTAAAAAAATAAACACATGGAATCAACAATCGAAATGCAACAGGGTTTGAATGAAGTTGTAATCAACAAAGTTCAAAGAATGATTGAGAACAAAACTCCCGGAGTAAAGTCTACAATGAAACGGCTTATTTCAGAAAACAAAATTGCGCAAGACTATATCGCACCTATTGGAGTAAATTTACGTTTAAACGACAAACAGCCGGTAATCACTTTCGAACACAATGGACATGTTCTCATGAATATGAATTCCGGTCAGTTTTCACTACACGAAAAAGCCGTTTATCAGTTGGCCGAAAAAATGAATATCCCGGCGAAGTATTTAAAAGAATTAGCAAACGGTGACAAATGGCAACGCAAACTAGCTTCAACAGTACTTAATGAACATTCAAGCTGGACACAGCGGACACGTGTACTCATCCGGACTGTCGGATGTGAGGTAAGAGGTGTGTTGAGCGATAGTTACCGGCGGCTGAACAGCGTTGAAATACTCACCGCATTCATACAGGAAGCAGGATTTCAGGGAGCAGTTGTAGCCGATGCATACATGAATGATACGAAAGTGTGGGCAGAGACGATTCTTCCGGAACCGATTGTCATACCGACAAGGAAAAATGGCGATATTGTTATTTTTGCCGGAGCCCGTTTCAGTACTTCGGATTATGGAGACGGCGCCGTCGATATGCGTGCATTCCTGTTGAACGGAGCCTGCCTGAATGGAATGGTCAGAGAAAGTATTATGAAGCAGGTACATCTCGGCTCTCGCTTACCGGACAACCTGCAACTTAGTCAACAGACATATGAACTTGATACAAAAACAACCGTTTCAGCAGTCCGGGATTTAACACGTGGATTATTTGGCAAGGACAACATCATGCGAAAAGCTATTGAGATACAAGGAGCGAGCGAAATAGAGGTCGATTTTAATAATGAATTGAAATCGCTTGTTAAGAAAGGATCGTTACTTACAACTGATAGCGACAGTATCGAAAAAATATTGATGAATAACAATCCGGATGATGGTGTACAAGGTGAAGCTACTCTTTGGAAACTTACATCTGCTATTACCGCCCATGCACGGGAACTCGAACCACGCAGAAGCCGTGAACTACATGAAATTTCAGGAGCATTGCTTAATCGGGTAAAGATCTCCTAAAAGCAAATAATGTACATATACCATTATTCTCACCCAGCAAAGGTAATACTGCTTTAAATTTCATGAGCAAGGTCAAGCGCTGTTTTCGGGAAAATCTTCCCTCTTCGCAAGCGAAGACGGTATTTCCCCGAAAAACCTTGCACATGAAAGCAGCAGTATTATCCGATGCATATGTGAGTAAAATGGCCTCTACAGGCCGGGTATTAACTATAAAAATAAAAGTTATGAACAGAACATTATTAGAAGATCTTCACCAGTATTTCTCAAAAAAGGAATTGCCAAGTGAACAGGAAAAAGATCTGCATTTAAGATTAACAGGAGAACTGCCGTTTTCTAAGGTTACAAGCGTATCCAGGGATGATCTGAATATTCCATTAAAAGAAACCTTGCTATGTCCTTTCTGTAATAATCATCCGGCAGAATACGATGTTAAATCCGGAATGTCTTACTGTACATATTGCGAAACCGATTGGAGTGATTTTTTTGTATTGGTAGAGTATCCTGATGACGCCAGCTACTTTGAACAGGAAGATGTCGGCTATCTTTGCTTTAATTCAGAGGATAACGGAGCACGTTATATCCCGGAATATGAGTATATCAAAAAGTTCAAAAGACATCCTAAGCCGGAACAACTTTATAGTCCTGTTTCATGGCCGGATTCACAAGAATATCTGGATCATCCATTGTGCGAAGCAATAATTGCAGATGAAAAAGCGCTGAAAGACTTTGGTTCCGCTTCACTATGGATGCCTCACAAACTTTATCAGGATTATATAATACAATAACCTTTAATATATATGGTGAAATGAAAGCGATTAAATCAGCGAGCAAAATATCTATTCATGAAATAAAGAAAGAACAAGAATACAGATTGTAACATTGATGACGCAAAGCAGGTATACAGAAATAATTTAAAGAGGGCTGATCACTAATTAGTCCTTTTTTTATATTTAAGACGAACCAAAAGAAAATAGTAAACAATACAAAATTAAATAGATATGGAAAAGATTAGCATAATACGTATACGAAAGAAGTTATCTTCACTACATGTTGATTATAACGCATTCACCTTTTTGGAGAAAACAGGTGAAGATACAATCGTATTAACGATTACATCTCGTTTTCTACATGATGACGATGCGAATTTAGTTTTAGCGATATTAGACGAAGAATACTACATTGAGAGAATGTCTTCAACCCCGGAAGAATACAAACTAACACTAAGAAGATAAGGAGGACAAAACTATGTACAACATTATTCCTCAGAAAATAGGCCAAAGCTGTCGTGCGGAAATTAATAGTAAAATACTTCATTGCATTGAGAGTAGTAAAAATAACTTAACCAAAGAGGCTATCTACAACACATACACTGGCATCGGTGGATTACACAATCTGAAACAAGCGGATTTTGCCAGTTATAAAGAATACTCCCGAGCCAAAAAAGAATTTGAAATGGGACAGTTTTTCACTCCGCATGAAATCTGCAAACAAATGGTGGAATTAGTATCACCGGACGAAACAGATATGGTGCTAGACATGTGTTGTGGAATAGGTAATTTTTTTAACCATCTACCTAATTTGTATAACGCATACGGTTTCGACATTGATGCAAATGCTGTTAAGGTAGCAAAACACTTATATCCTGATGCCAATATAGAGATGAATGATCTTTGTTGTTATAATCCGGAACAACGTTTCGATTATATAATCGGAAATCCGCCATTTAATCTGGAAATAGATGGTACACTCTCGCAATTTTACTACATGAATAAGGCGTATTGGGTATTAAATCCCACAGGTATATTGCTGCTGATTGTCCCTTGTTCCTTTTTAAGCAGTGAATTCTGGGAAAAATCGCGGGTGACTACAATCAACCGCGATTTCTCTTTTATCGGACAAACCAAATTGCCGGAGAATGCTTTTGCATCAACTGGTGTAGAATATTTCGCGACAAAAATTATGGTATTCATGAGGGAGTCACGGGAAATACCATTGCATCCATATAAAGCAGATGAATTTGTAAGTATTGAAGAACTGCAAGGCCGTATCCATGTAGCAAAACAGGTAAAACAATCTTTACGCCTGCAAATCCGGCGGGAAACACAAGAATTGGGAAAAGAAGAAATTCAAAGGTTCGAATACCTCCTGAAAAAATATCTGTACGAATTGAAGATGCATCCGCATTTACAGAAGCATTATAAAAAAGCTGTAGCCCTTGTTTCTAAGTACCGGAATCAAACTCCACCCCTTGAATGTAGTAAAGAAGAATTTAAACAATGGGAAAAACGAAAGCTAACACCGGCCAAGGTCTTATCCGTCATTTATCGGTATATAAAAAAACAGAATGACGTCCCACGTAAGGAGGTTGCGCTTGTCCGGACAAACTATGGTTTCAAATTGAAAGAATATGCCCCCAGGCTGCTAACCGGAATAAAGAAAAAATACACATCCCTAAATGACCTTATACTGAATAACACTAAACTTCCACTGCCCAAAGAATGGACATCCAAATTACTGAAACAGTATAAAACAGCAACAAAAACGATTGCACGAAAACGAACCGGATTCGAGATACAATCCCAACCGTTTTCAGAAATGACAGCCGATCCGCATTTACATGCCTATATACGTAAACAAACCTTTGTCAATAAGGAAATGAAGACTTGCCGTTTTACCAAGCTGCAAATTCACGATATGAATTGTTTTTTTCAAAAACGATACACATTATTAAACTGGCAACAAGGATCGGGAAAGACAGCGGTTATCTATCATTATGGAAGATACCATTTATTGAACAAACGGGTTAAAAATGTAATTGTAACCGCGCCTGCTATTGCAATAAACCTGACATGGGAACCTTTCCTGAAGCGAAACGGTGAAAAATTCATTACCGTGAAAAAATGGGATGACTTTAACAATATCCCGGAAGGTATATTCGTCGTTGTATCGCTTTCGATGTTGAGCAAACTAAAAAGGTACCTGATGAAATTTGTCAAAAGCCGTTCGCAAAAAATTTGCCTTCTCTTTGACGAATCTGATGAAATAACAAACCCACTGGCGAACCGGACAAAAAATTCCCTTGATATCTTCCGTAGATTAAAATATAAATTACTTGCCACCGGAACGACTACCCGTAACAATATTAATGAGCTATACAGCCAGATAGAGTTGCTGTATAACAATTCCGTCAATATGATTTGCTGGTGTATGGAAAGCTATTATCAGGATCAGGATAAAAATATCTATAATGAAACAAATGGATATTATGGCGAGCCGTTTCCGGCCCGGGGTGGTTCAAGGCTATTTAAAGCATGTTTCTGTCCGGTCCGGGCAACTGTTTTTGGTATCGAAAAGCAAAACCAGGATGTATATAACAAAGATCATCTTGCCAAAATTATAGCAAAAACCATTATAACACGTAAGTTCAGGGAATTTGCCGGAGAAAAATATGAAATTTTCACTCATTATGTAAAGCCTTCCGAAGGAGAAAAAGCGGTTTATAAAACTGTATTAAAAGAATTTTATCGTATTGTCCATCTGTATTTCAGCAAAATAGACGATGCCCGGAAAGAATCTCAATTAAAGTTAATCCGCCAGATTCAACTGCTTATAAAAGCTTGTTCTATCCCGAACAGTATGGAAGGGTACTATGGTAAACCATATCCAACGAAAGCCAGAGAGATAGAATATTTGGTTAAATCTATAAAAGGCAAAGTCGCAATAGGCTGTACAACCTTGGATGCATTGGGTATGTATGAACTATTCCTGAACAATCGGTTCCCGGACAGACCGATTTTCGTAATCAAGGGTAATGTCTCTTTCAGGCGACGGGAAAAGATAATTGAGCAGTTTGAAGCTACTGAAAACGGCATACTGGTATGTACGCAACAAAGCCTGAAAAGTTCTGCAAATATCCCCTCCTGTGATGATGTAATACTTGAATCTTTACAATGGAATATCCCCAAAATGGAACAGTTCTACTTCCGGTTTATCCGTCTTGACTCAGAGAATGATACAAGGGTTCATTTTATCAGCTATTCCGGCTCTATTGAGCAAAACCTGATGGCGCTTGTCTTAACCAAAGAACGGCTGAACGAGTTCATAAAATCCGGCGAAGTAAAAGAAGAATCCGAGATCTTTGATGAATTCGGAATCTCTCCGTCTATTATCGAGAGCCTGTTGACGCGCGAACAGGATGATGAAGGCAATTTTTACATAGCATGGGGCGGACAGCAAATTGCATAAATAATAACAAGGAAAAGCCTATCACCATTTTTATATCAACCTCTCAAATCAAAAACAAATCAAAAATAAAATCATGGGAAAATATATCAGTATTCATACGGCAATCAGTTACTTGCCGGATCATTTAATCACTGGAGAAATAGCACAAGCCGCCATTGACGAAGGGCATATCAGCATTTTAAAAGAATTACCCGCTGAATTTTTAACGACGGATGATACTATCAAGGTCATTGAAAACTCATCCGGCGGCAAGTTTGATTTATCGGCTGTTGTACCGGAAGTCCTCACGACGAAAGTCTGCGAAAAGGCGATTGAATGTGATGTGGAAAATATCAAACATGTTCCGGCAGCTAAAGTCAACAGGCATATGCTTAAACAGCTATTGATCCTTACCTCTAAAAATATAGGGTTACTATCCTTTATCCCGGCAAATATATGGGATTCATTTGCTGTATATAAAGGTTTGTTTTCTATTTTCGGCACGACAATTTCTACATCTTACGGACGTTCCAACCGTTCTTATTCCCATCCGTTGCCTGACGACCAAAAGCATGAACTGGCAAATCAATTACTCGGTTTAACACCCCCAAATATCAAAACCAAAGATTTTTACATGGGATTTTTTAATATTGAACGTTTGTCTGCAAAAGATGCAACGCTATTAATCCCCAATGAATTTAAAGATTACGATTACTGGAAGTTATTGGCAAAATATGGCTTTGACCTCATTCCCGAAGACAGGTATTCATATGAAATATTTCTTATTGCTATAGATAAAGAAAGTAAAGGGAACTATAAGCTGTTCAGTGATGAAGTCTGGAAGCAGATATACTCTTGCATTGACGACCGGATGGCTGATGCTATCATAGATCATTCACCATACCATTTTAAAAAATTACCTCCAAATTGCCGTACTATACCCAGACTGTTAAAAGCGATAGAACGTATTGACAATAGAAAAAGCTACGATTTCATTATGGATGATCGTGATATTCATCTATTAACAGATAAAGTATGCAAGGCATTCGTTAAAAAAGACAGAGGTTTACCTAAAATCCCAAACCATATATGGAATGATGATTTTGCTGCATTTTGCTTAGAATACAACCAGTCATTCGAATGGTTTAAACAAATGCCCAAAGAGTTGCAAACAGAAGAAATCGTTGAAAAAGCAATAGCGCACAGCGACCGGGACATATCATATGCAAGGCCGGAATTAATATCACTCGAAATTTCCCAGCGGATCTTCAGGAATTATTTAGACCATAGTGATATATTACAAAAGTATGTTCCACAACGATATATTGATGATTTTATAAATCTTACCGGACTTCCGCAACAATTTTTCGGGGGTGAAGTTTCTCTTTCCGGCCTGAAAAGCAACAAAGGAGATTATACCTTTTGCAAGGTTGGACATTGTTATCTGGGATTTTATAAAACAGCACGTTATTCCGGTTCTCCGGCATTTCTGATCATGACAAGAAGAAGTCCGCATTCGATCAAACCTCAACAGGTATTCGATAAAAAAATCGGCACTTACCACAGCACATGGCTTGAAAAAATGATTGCAGACAATGATTCTTTATTTACTAAACCATATGTAGATAAAAAGCTAAAACAACTGCAAATCAATCCATATTATGAACTTGAGTATATCGAATTTTACAAAGGAATCAAGATATACAGCAATACCTTATTCATGGAAAGAATCAATTATACTGCTGAAATCAAAGGGCGTGTGATACAGGAAGAAACGAAAGAAGAATTAAGGAAAACAATAGACAGCAATCTTTCTTAAATGCAAAAAGCAATAAAAGCCGTTATCCGTACCACGCAGCAAAGATATTTCCGTGTTTTAAAACCGTACAAATTTTATTGCGGAAAATCTTCCCTCTTCGCTTCGCTCAGGAGGTATTTTCCTGAAAAATTTGCATAGTTCAAACACGGTCTTTGCCGGCTTGCGTGGTACGGATAATGGCTTCCACAGCCAAAAATATTGATAATAAAAATGAGATACAAAATGGAAACACAAGTCGTAAATATCAAAAACGGAAATTATGGTGTTTATATCGGCAGGGCCGGCAGAGGACAAGACGGTTATTTCGGAAATCCGTTCCGGTTAAAACCGGGAGAAAACAGAGGAGCAACCTTAGAGAAATACCGAGTGTATTTTTATGAACGGTTAAAAAATGATCCGGAATTTAAGCTAAAAATCCTTGCATTGAAGGGGAAAGTACTGGGATGCTTTTGTAAACCCGCACCGTGCCACGGTGATATAATTAAAGAGTATTTAGATAATTTACCGGAACTATGAAAATAATAATATCGAACCCGATACATCCGATTGATGAATATGCTTCAAAAGCATTCATCCAGATATTGAATATGTTGCTGCTTGCAGATAATATTGTAGAGCTTAATGCATGGCTCATAGATTTTAATATCAGCCCGCAATACAGAAGCTTATCCGGTTACTTCTCCTGGAGCTTTGGCAATCAAAAATTCACACTCAGACAACGGATACGGTATGGCTCACAATCGCTGTTCAAAGGTGATATCTTAGAAGTATCTTTCCTTAATATACTTTACAAAAACACTGATATAACGATCAATATCAATTAAATAACAAATATATAATTAACAAAATAGTGAGAGAGTGGCCGGAAAGTCGCTCTCTTATTGTTTATAAAAACTTGCAAATATGAAAACAAAAGAATTAACACTGGAAACAGTTATAGGTTTTATGAATAGGTTCTATCTATTGACCTTTGTAGATCGCAATGATTCATTAGATGGAAATTATGAAATTTTGCAACAATGCATCAAAGAAAAATGTGCTGATCATCTATATGAAAGTATAAACGACTGGTATATTGATGCCGAAATTAATGCCGTATATGATGCTATTCAAGAACTGAAACAAAAGTGCAAAAACACAGGGTACATAAAAGATGATGTGGAATCCTTTTTCGAGGAAAACGAAGATTCTATCAAAGAACATATCTATGCAAAAGATGATTCTGATGTGTTGGGACAATTATGCCGTAATAGTTCAGATATTCCGGTTCGCATAGAATTGTATTCGAACAACGATTGCATTAACTCATACTGGCTGGAATCCCAAGACGGATTCTGCTATGAAGAATCCTACTTCGGCGATATGGTAGATGCGCTCAAACTGAATCCGGCTAAAGTAAAAAAACTATTACTTAAACATGGAGAAAAGGTTTATGGCAGGTTTCCTGATAAGAAATACCGGAATGATAAAGAATTGGTCACGTATGAAGATTTTTACCAGGAGCTTGAGAATACCAGTTGTGGAGCCAATCTTCTCACATTTACCGGAAAGGTCTGCATTCATGATCTTATTAAAGCAAGTTTCAATATCAATAAAGTCGTTGTTCCAAAAGGGAACTATTGTGGCATTTATAGTTCTATTCAAGGTGGCGGCAGTGTATTGGAGATGGCGCTGCAACATGATATCACATTGAAATTAAACGCCCAAAAATATGACTTCTTCTCCCTCGCAATAGATTATAACCGAAATATATACAATTATTGTATAAAGGAAGTATATGGCGTATGCGATTCATTTTTTGGCAATCCCCTGAAAATTATTTCATAAAAGTACAATCTTAAATAAATATTACAACGATGAATACAATTATTGACAGTATATGCAACTCATGCAGTTGTAACAAACAACAAGCCGAAGAATATCTTCAAGATGAAATCCGGAATCTACGCGAATTAAAGGCATTGAACGATTTACGGCTCAGTGATATCGAAACCGGATGTGACAATCTTGGATTGGAACATGACTATGTCGAATACTTTATTAATGTTTTAGCATCATGTTACCAAATACCTACTGAATATGAAACAGAAAATAACGAAAGACGTATGCAGAAAACAGACAGTCAGTAATTAATTGGCAAATCTCGTTTCGAGTTTTTTGTCTGCAAGGTTGAACCTCCGGTTTTACGAAAAATCTCCACCCTTCGGGTAGTATTTTCTGTAAAAACCTTGCTTACAAAAAACACTACAACGGAAAAGACGCAATTAATTACTAACCGTCTGCTTGCGGACATAAATTTAAGAAAAATGAAAATAAAAGGATTCAAACTATCAGTAGACAAAACCGGCAAGGATCAGGGCAAAGCAAATTGTGCAAATGCTTACATTGGTTTTGGAGTAACAGGCAGAAAATCTTCGACCGGAATCTATCTGGAAGATGCCGGACAACAAGGTATACCTGTAAACGATGAAATTATGCCAAATCCCGATACGGTTGCCTTTATTTCGGTTGCAAGCGAAGGAACGTTTGTAAACGAAACCGTAATTCTGGCAAAGAAAGTAATAGATGCCGGCGGTACAGTTATTATGGACAGGCATGGAACCGGTTTCGGACAATCCCATTCAAGGTTTAATCGTAACGGTGAAGGCAAGGTACAGGACGCTTTAGGAGAACCGGATGGCAAAACAAAGGAAGGATACAGTGTGTGGGGTAATCTGAATAATATTTAATACAAAAATCATCATGACTTATTTTCAAAACATATACAGTTTAGCCGATCTGAAAAAACAATACAGGTCTTTGATCTTATTTATAGTCAATTGAAAGTACCATATGGGAAAAGGGTGCAAATTGTTTTATCTGATAGTACGATATTATGGGTGAACACAGGTTCCACAGTAAAATACCCCATCGCTTTTGCAAAAGAAAAACGTGAGATTTACGTAGAAGGTGAGATCTATGCATCTGTTAAGCATGATGGAAGTAGACCGTTTATCATCAAGACAAAAAAAATTGATGTGCAGGTAATTGGTACGGAACTAAATGTAACAGCTTACAATGAAGATGATAAAATAGATGTAGTATTGGTTAAAGGAAAAGTGAATGTCAAATCACCAGGAGGAAAGCCGACTTCAATGCAGCCCAATCAATGTTTTACCTATACGGAAAATGCCTGTACACTTTATCCGGTTGATGTGGAGAACTATACTTATTGGCGTAACGGAGCATTAATATTAAAGAGCGAACCGATCGAAAATATATTGTTGCGATTGGCCAGATATTATAATGTTACCATGAAATTGCCCTCTTCTGCTTCCGGTATATTCTGTTCCGGAAAGATTGAACTTAAAGATGACTTGAATCAGGTGTTGAACGGACTTTCGGAAATAACATCTATGAGCTACTCGGTCAGAGATAATACATATCAGATCAAATTTAATTAAATAATTATGTATGTGTAAAATTCCTTTTAAATTAATTCTAATACTGATCGTGTTGCAGTATGTTCAGCTAGCCGATGTACGACTATTTGGTCAGTTTGATTTTAAGGGCAAGTCGTTAACCGTTAAAAACCTGATTGATACGATTGAAAAAAAAACGGATGTAGTCTTTTTATACAATGATAAGGATGTTGATTTGTCAAGAAAAATCTCTTTTACTGAAAATTATTCAGAGTTGCAGCAACTTCTTGGGCAAATGTTTAAGAATAGCTCTAATACATATAAAATTGATGGGAAACAAATCTACATCATTCGTGGACGAAAACAACCGGAAGAGAAGTTACAGCCTTCTGAAAAGAAAATTAAAATAAGTGGCGTCGTTATTGATAATGATGGTCCTATGATAGGAGTAAATATTAGGATTCATGGGACTGGAACCGGGACTGCTACTGATGACGAAGGTCATTTTGAAATGGATGGAGTTGATCCGGAAGCTATGCTTGAAATTTCATATATAGGTTACGAAACATTGAAAATTCAGGCTAAAAACAGTATTGATAAAGAAATAATCATGAAACAACAGGTGAATCAGTTGAAAGATATCGTTGTAACGGCTCAGGCTATCGGTCAGAAGAACGCTATACAGAAACAGATTAATTCAAATACGATAAAGAATGTAATATCTGCCGAAAAATTACAACAGAATCCGGATGTTAATACGATCGAAGCCATAGGGCGTTTACCGGGAATTGCTGTAAACAGATCTGGAGGAGAAGGGGCTGCTTTTCTTCTGAGAGGACTGGATCAATCATATTCAACGGTTTTAATTAATGGGGAACCATTTCCGGTGGCACTGAATGTTATTTCTACTTATAGCCTGCAGGGAGTAGAAGTCTACAAAACATTAACCGCCAATCAGGAAGGGGATGCTGTTGCCGGTTCAGTTGATCTGACTTTACGCGAGATACCTAAAGGGCTTCATTATAATCTTCTGGCAGAGTCTGGTTATAATGCGTTGAATGATGATTATGCAAATTATAATTTTGTAGGTCAGATAAGCAACCGGTTTTTAGATGATAAGTTCGGCTTTTTCCTTTCACTCAATGCCGATCGTGTGAACAGGAGTACAAGTTTGATGAGTGTAGGGTATAATACTAATTACACGACAAACCAGAATGATCCGTTTTACATCAGTAGTATTAATTTTAATATCAATAAAAGGATCAATTATAAACAATCGGCAGTTCTTTCTCTTGATTACAGAGTAACTGATTCTACTATTATTTATTATCAATCCTTTTTGTCGGCAAGTAATTCTTATTTATCAACACAGGCAAAAAGCTTCAATACGGAAGGGAGTCTTGCAACAGTTCCTATTTTTATAAATATTAGTGAGGTTCCTTATTCTCGTAATTATGGAGTCACAAATAACCTGAGCGGAAGAACTAAACTTTCATTTCTCAATTCTACGTTAAATTATGGTATTAGTTATTCCTATAGTAAAACAAAAACCCCCGGGACTAGAAGTTGGTTTTATACTTCGGAAACACGTGCTGACGGATTGTACCGCGATAGTTTAAAGGTTTTTTCACCAGCGCAGATTGCAGGTGATTTTGATAAAATACTTAGAAACCTAAGTGGGACAAAACTCGAATCCATGAGTTATGACCGGACGGAAGGGGAAAACTGGAGTATAACACCCCGGATTGATTATGAAATACCTTTCAAAATAAAAGACGGTTTTATAAACGGTAAAGTTCGGATCGGTGCTAAATACAGGTTTTCGAAAAACATCCGGGATAGAACTGCTGCAGTGGGATATGCCTCAAATAACGCTATTTTCGGAGATTTTATCAGGGAAAAATATAATTGGCCTTCCGGAATTGTTGAATTAGTTGTTGCCGGACAGGAAAATAATTTTCTAGGAGGCGATTATATATTTGGTGATACCTATTCTTTTAATAGAAACAATCAGGTGTTTGACGCTTGGCGGCAACACGGGAAGGAAAAATACCTGACAGGAACATCAGGGGGCTTATCTGATGATCCTAAATATACGGGTTTTATCTATAATCTTGGTCCTTCGTTAATGAGTGATTTGAATGATAAGCATCAATATACGGCAACTTATATCATGCCTGAAATAAATATCGGGGAATGGTTGATGTTTATACCGGGTTTCAGGTTTGAATACATGAGATCCGATATGAGTGCTTTTAAAGGAAATGAAGTGACAAGAAGCTATTCTGTTTTTGAGAATATGGCTTCTGCATTTGGTTTAAAAGATACAACAGCTATCCGAAAGGACCGGTTTTTGTTACCCATGTTACATGTGCGTGTCAAACCGACCCAATGGTTTTATACTCATTTTTCTTATACCCATACTATCCGCAGGCCGTCTTCAGGAGTTTCCCCTTATGAATATTATAATGCACAGGACCCATCCAATTATTCTTATGAAGCAGGTAATCCTGAACTGAAAACCGAACTTTGGAAAAGTTACGATTTACAATTCACTTTTCACAGTAAACGACTGGGATTATTTTCTATTACCGGATTTAATAAAACCGTAAAAGATAAATTGTGGTCGAGGATATATAAAAGAATACCCGGTGATCCGATACCACATTCCGTTTTTAATGATAATAATTTGGTTAACATAACGATCCATGAAAATCATCCGTATGATATCGTGCTTCGGGGTATTGAAGTGGAATGGCAAACTTCATTCGGTTATCTTCCGAAACCATTATCTTATCTTACTCTCAGTGTCAATTATACGTATACACACGGGAAGTCCCCCAATCCATATACCAGCTTGTATAAATATAAACCGGAAGATTCACGTTACGAATTGACCGGACGAAAGGATTCGGTGGTAACCGAACCGATGACCGGAATGCCTGAACATATGGTAAATATGACATTAGGGGTTGAAATTAAGTCGTTTAAGTCATATTTGTCTTATCAGTTCACTTCAAATAAAATCCAGACTACTCATCCGAATGACTTGCGGCTTTATATTATCAATGAACCTTATAGCCGGTTGGATTTTAATGCTTCATATGGGTTTGAATTGAAAAACAAAGGTCTGCTCGAAATCTTATTTAAAATGGCGAATATAACAAACAGTGAAGATCGAATACGATACAGAGAAGAAAAACGTCCTATCACAGTTGAGCAATATGGAATCACAGCTGATATAGGAATCAGATATAAATATTGAATATGTTTTGAGAAATGTTACAGGATTCTGCATTTCTCAAAATTAATGAATGAATCAGAATCCGGATCTAAATATTGTTACCATGAGAAAAATTACCTATTTAATGATCGTATGCCTGTTGGCATGCAGTACATTTGTTTCGGCTATGGAAATTTTGGATGTTGAGCCGGGGGTTGGTACACTTAATGCTGCTATAAAACAGTATAAAGGAGATCGAATTTATCGGTTGAAAAACGGATATAACGGTTATTATGTATTAGATGAAATTATTAACAACACCGGATTTGATCTGACCATTATCGGAGGAGGAGAGCCGGATGCAAACGACCCGAAACCAACTATGCCGCCTACGTTACAAACAAGCGGTACAGGCGGTGTTCCCTTTAATTATATGTTTCAGGTATTTTCGAACATTATCCTAAAGGATATATATTTTTCCAATGCCACTGCCGACGGCGTGTTTAATACTGAGTTTTTTATGAGAATAGAAGGGAATAATATTCGTGTTACTATCGATAATTGTATATTGGATCCGGCAGGGAATCCGATTTATTGTTTGGGAGGAAGTCCGAAAATTTATTTAACGAATAACTTATTTAACCGATTGACTATTCAAACTGCCAGTGTCAATGGACCTGTAAATTTTTATTTTCCGAATGATCAGAGCGGAGTTGATACTTTGTATATTGAGAACAATACATTTGTCGGATTGAGCACGGCTGTTTTTTCTGATAATAACAATCCGGTAAAAAGTAATTTTACCTGGATAAATCATAATACGTTTATACATCACCTGGCTCAGATAGACTGGATGTCCAATCAGGAGAATTTCTTTTTTACAAATAATTTACTTTATGATTGCCATGTTATTCCTTATGAAAAGGCGTGGGTCGGCGGATGGGATAATTATCCTTCGGGCAGTGTATCGGAATTGTTATGGTCATCTCCAAGTCCGAAAGTAAAAGATAACGGGGTTGAAATAGACTGGGGATTTGATTATATGACAAGTTTTGTGGCAAATAATATAGAATTCAAGAATAAGCAATTTTTGGATAATCTGGATGAACTTTATGCATGGACCAATTCGGTAGGAGCTGCTAATACTATGTATTTTCAGCCATTAGTCTGGACATCCGATGCTCCGGCCAGAGGCATTGAACTGTCGGAAGCTTTGAATAAAAATCCGCAGGCTTCGGTTTATAATAGCATCGAATATCCTAATTGGAAAGCTGCCGGAAACAGATATGATGTAGATCCTGCGTTTACTGATAAGCGTATTAAAGAACATTCCAATATCTTGGCCCAATGGGTGTTACCGGCAATAAAAAAAGATTATTTTGCGGAACATTATACATCTACAGATCACACCCGTTTAAATTGGTACTGGGATCCGGATGGAAAACTCGGAGAAAATGAGACATGGCCGTTATTTGACGGATCGTATACGAATGAATTTGCTAAGAATGGAGGACTTGATGGTTTACCTGTAGGTGACCTGAATTGGTTTCCGGAAGAGAAAGAAATCTGGTCGGATAATAAACAAGCTATCGATGAACATATTTTATCTCTGAATACTTCTCAAATGGATTTAGGTACAGGTAATGAAAGAATCGTTCGTGAAAATTATGCGTATATTTATCCGAATCCGGCTAAGGAGTCTTTCAAAATACAGGGAAAAGTGGATAATCTGGTAACCATTTTTGACATTACCGGGAAATGTATAAAATCGGTTGATAAATATCAGGGATCTATTTCTATTTCTAATATATCTAAGGGAGTGTATTTTGTGAAATTTGAATCGGACGGAGTTCCGGTAATCTGTAAGTTGATTAAAAATTAAGAATTAATCAATAAGGTCTTAAGAACTAGAAGTTAAAGGGCGAAACAAAGAAGTAATTTAACTTCTAGTTCTTAGCTGATCCCATTATATCATCTGTTTGTCACTGTTGAATTTATTTCATCGGTCGGGGTTCTTCATTTTTCTATTGTTTAAAAGCGTTCGTGTCATGTGTAGAATTAAAACATGTTGCATAATTATATTTTCACTTACTGTTTTTGCTCAGGTTTGCCTGGCAAAAGATATAATATGGGATTTTCCCGACACTCAGTCGCCGATACCTGACAATCGGAAAAAAATTAGCTGGATTTTTGATGCCGGTTTTGATGATACGGAAAACGAATTTACTTTTATGACATCGGGGAATCCGAGAATAGAACCTATGGCAGCCAGGTACGGTTCGGGAGGAGTGTTTGTTGACGGAAAAAGTCACTTAGTAATGTATTCCGACCCGTTTTTTTATTCCGGAGAAATGTCTTTCTCCTTTTGGATAAAAACGACCGGAAGCGAACAAAAAGAGGCTTCAATGCCTGTAAATATTATCTCTTTTGATGGTGGTTATTTCAATCTGGCGATCAATAAAGGACAATTGTCATTTCAGAAAGCAGGGCGGATATGGGAGAATATAGCAACATGGACTCATAATTCCTGGCAACATATAGCACTGGTGGCTGCACGCAATGTAGTTACCTGTTATATAAACGGAAAAAAAGCAGGAGAAATATTATCTGTTCCGGCTGTAAACCGTTCCGGTAATCTGCTGATTGGTCTTAATGGTTTGACCGCCTGTATTGATGACCTTAATCTGTATAATTATACGTTGACGGAAAAGGAAATTTCAGAGCAGGGATTTATTTTGTCGGGAGTTGTATCGGCATGGACTTTTGAAAACGGATTGGATGGATGGCGGGAAATAGAGGATGGAAGTATCAGAGATATCACTGTAGAGTATGAGCCGGGAGCCATGATTCTGCATTATGTGGATAATGCATCCGAAATGGGACCGCAATTATGGTTTCCGCAAGTAGAGGTGAATACTAAATTTGATGCGGAACTATATCCGTTCTGTGATATCTTCTATCAAGCAATAGACTGGCCTATAGATATTCCGGTCAAGGGATTACTTGAATTCGGAAAATCAGATGGTACGATTGCTTATTCTTTTTTTGATATTGACCCTGGCAAAAATTATGTGAGGGTAGATATTTCGGCAACTGATCCCGGCTGGGGAACAGATTATTCGGGTGAAATCGGATTGATACGAATCGAGATTCCTCATAATTCATCGGCCACTCCTGCAGAAAAGTGGTTCGGAGCATCAACAAAAATTACAAAAATAGAGCTTCTTCCCGAACAACGAACTGCTTCTGAGGCTTGGAACTCTGTTCTTCAAAGCAGCGCCTTTGTAAAATCAGGTATGGATAAGTTGGCACGGAAAGATTATCAGTATCAGCCATTAGGACTGGGAGGTACCGTTTTGCGCGTAGATCCCTGGGGATTTGCCGGAACAAAAGCGCCGGATGCAGATGAGGGGATATGGCATAAACACCGTCCGTACTATGGTTATGAATATTGGTGGGATAACGAAGGACATCGGTTCAACCCGTTTATTTTACGGGGAGGATACGGTCCTGATTTGTTCCCGGGGACAATCACTTCGTTCGAACATCAATTAAATATAGCAACCGGAGAATTAACCATCGATTTGGGCTTAAAGGTGGAAGGAACTTCTTTTATGACTAAACGGACGGTATTTGTTACTCCCGAAGGCGTATTGGTTATTCGTATACAGGATACGGGAGCTCCTTCTCCTATCCGGTTAAATGTTGCAGTAGAGCAGGATGTAAGGATCTATAATAATTCCGGTATTTATGATAAACTGCATGAATCCTGGACAAGTGATATTACCGTAAGGGAGCAGTCCGGTACAAAAGGAATGGTAATTACTGCCACCCGTTTGAATACCTCAACGGCTGTTTTAGCGGTGGTCGCTGAAGCGACTTCTTCCGTAATTACTGATAGTGGAAGTGCTACATTGAATTCTTCTAATGCTGCTGATGCGATTACATTTTATATTATACCGGCGTCTTCGTTCAATCCAGAAACTCCCGATTTACAATGGGATCATGCATGGAATAAAGCTTTTGCAGCCAGACAGAAGGGATATGAAACATTGAAGCAGGAAACGGCTGTCTGGTGGAATGATTATATGAATCGATCGCAGATTTCCATTCCGGATGAATCGATTGCAAAGTTATATGCACAGTCTGTATTCTATCATGGAATTTATTTTGGAAATACATCTATACCTCCCGGTTGTAATTCTACTGATGTTGAGAGTTTTGCCGGAGCCATATGCCCCGAGTACGATTTAATGTTCAGTCACTTAGCCCTGCTTTATACCGGACATTTAAATGAAGCCAAACATATTGCAGATTGGACTTACAATGTTCTCCCCAAAGCGAAAGAAAATGCTGTGAATGGAATTACCCATCATCATGTAACGCGAAAATATTTGTCGGGAGCCATCTATACTACATTAATGGGGTATGACGGTACAATTTGTGTACAGCCGACAGAAGGAGAAGGAATTAACCTTTACCAGAATTATCCGGGTACAAATGCTGCTTTAATGGCTTTATCTTATTTAGATTATAGTGATGATCAGCTATTTTGTGATAAAGCATATGATATTCTCAAATCAACTACCTATGTTTCATTGCAGGATCTGATTGTAGACGGCAATGCCTATCGCTGCAAACATATGCCTAATACTGTTCAACAGTCGGCTGTGCGCATGGGATATAATGAGTGTAAGAAGAGAGGACTCTCCGAACCGGGTTGGGATGTATTTGAGGATAAAATTCTGATTCCTCAAACGACCTTATTTGGTGAAGTGCAGATTGCCGGAGGAGTCGGGGCTTTGGCAGAGGAAGGGGTCGGTGATGCAACCTGGCTTTCACCCTTATGGTGGTACGGAGTTATTACTAAAGATGACCGGAAGATATTACCAACCTATATTAATGTATCTAAATCATCTACGGGAAACTATGTGTTTAACAATGGTACAATGGGCGTAATCGCAGCCAAGCTGGGTATGGGGAACGATGCATTATCCTGGTTGCAAAATTTTACGCAGCCTGATATTTTATACGATGATGTTTGTTTTTCTGAAGTGAGAGGAAATCATGCTTTGACTCCGGAAATCGGTGCGCACGGTGCCTTTATCTGTAATGTTTCGCAGATGCTGATAGACCCGGATGATGATCAGAATATAGATCTCTTTCCTGCGATACCGGACGAATGGGAATATAGGAACATAGGATTTAATGATTTGATGGTTAAAGGCGGACTGTCTGTTTCCGCCGTACGTGATTTGCAACATGTAAAGGTAGAGATAAAGAATAACTCATCTAATATACTCCAGCGTGATTTAAAAATTAAAATACCCAGAATGTTTGATATAGCCGGAATTCATTCTTCGGAATTGGAAAACGGATTTATTGTAGTCCAATTGACTATACTGCCGGGCGAGATCCAATCCTATGAATATCAATTTACTCCTACTGATATTACATCAAATGTAGAGATCGGACAAAACTGTAATGAGGGAAACCGGTTGAAGATATTTCCGAATCCTAATTCGACCGGAATGATGCATGTATTGAATGGTGAAGATATATGTGAGATTTGCATCTATACTTTATCTGGTAAAATGACTACCAGATTCCAAGGCGGCAGCGATGTATATCCTGTTTACGGATTGGAAAACGGAAATTATGTTGTATTGATTAAAACGAAAGATAATAAATATATACAACAAATGTTGATTGTAAAAAGATAAATATCAATTACCGGAGTCGGTTTCGGATTAAAATAATGTATAATACTAAAAATAAATTAATGATGAAAAAACAAAATTTAATTACGCTGATTATCATTCCCTTATTACTGGGACAACAAGGTTTTGCTCAAAAAAAATCCGATCCGTTAAAAAACGGCAGGGCCGGATTTGATTATTTCATTGGAATTGTGGGGAATCCTTCTGTAACAGAAGATATTAAATGGGATGATCAACAGTTAAATGATTTGAAAGAATTGGGCATTAACATGCTGCAATTAAGTATTGCATGGGGTGGGAAACCGGCTGATGAAGTCATAAACCTGGAGGATCTGGAAGATCCTGAACAAATGGAAAAATGGAAGTATCGTATTATACAGGCAGAGAAACATGGGTTTAAAACATTGGCTCACTTTGGTATTCCGAGAATGTTGAATTTTGATCCGGTAAAGCCGGCATGTATTTCCGATCCGGCGGTACAACAAGAGTATGTACGTAAAGTTAAGAAGTTTATGGCTGATTTTCCTACAGTGAATGATATGCTTGTTTATACATTTGACCAGCAAGCATGGATCTGTAGTGAGTTTGGTCCTTGTCCACGTTGTTCGGGTATTCCTATCAATGATCGTTTGGCTTATTTTCTTTCACTTCTGAAAGATGCAATGGTTGAATCGCGCCCTGACGGAAAAGCCATGTTGTGGTGGAAGCCATGGGAATTATCAAAAGGCCAGACACTTGAAACAGTCAAAGGTGTTAGTAAAGGCAATTTTGGATTAATGCTTAATTCATCCACAAGTAATGAAGTGTATCCATTCAATGACGGATCATTAAAATCGGATCTCGGACTTAAGCGACTGATTCAATATGCATTGGAGCTTAATATTCCGGTGGTAGGTGAATTTGATCATACATTGTATAAAGGATTGTATCAGATTGATGATTATTTTCCAAGGCTGATTTATGAACAAATGGCGGGTTGGAAAGAATTGGAAGGAGTCGTTGGTGTAAAAGAATATTATGGTTTTGCCCCCTCTACTTATTCGGTAAACTATGCCATGCTCAAAGCTTGGATGAAAAATCCAGATGCCTCATTAGACGAATTACTGCAGCAAATTGCCGCACCTTACGGAAAAAAAACAGCTCCGTTCATGATTAAAGCATGGGAATATGTGGCACAGGCAGTAGAAGCTTTTCCCTGGGATGTGAGTTATTTGATCGGCCCTCTGGGTTTGGATAAAGGGGAGAAAGGCGAACACCGCTGGGATTATGTGAAGATCGTGAATGGAACATGGGATACTCCTATTTGGGAATCCAATCGCCGGGCTAATTTTATACTTACTGACGCCAAAACCGCTCACCCCTGGATTTTTGAAGATACGGGAATCAGGCTACGTGATGCGGCTCAATTAAATCGAAAGGCAGTGGAATATTTTGATCAGGCAATTGCTTTGAATGAAAAAATGTCGGACGATATTAAAAAACAACGTGATTTTATAAATAATACAGCTCGCTCACTTGAAGGAAAAGGGATTCATTATATGTTGACTGTGGCCTCTCAGGATGCCCGGACTGTTCAATATGATCAGAAACAATTTGAAAAAGTATGTGCCAGGATTCAAATTTTACTTCAGGATGATATAAAAAATGGATATAAAATGGCGGAAACAAAATTGACTGAGTTTGACCGCGACCCCAGGACATGGCTTAAACAGAATTTTCACCCGCTGACATGGCGCTCAGAAGCTGAGCCTGACTGGAATAAATGGATTGCACCTTGATAATAAATATCCCCAGACGTTACATATCTCTCTTCACTCCTGAATTTCATGTAACGTCTGGGGATAAATACGTTTTTGATTTTTATTATTCCGTTACTTTTTGTGTAGCCTGGGCAAATTCATTTTTCAATGATTCAAAAACTTCTTTTACACTGCTTATTTTTTTTGACAGGAACGCGTTTGCTCCGGCGAAGGCATATCCTTTGCTCATATTGCCTTTTGCCGCATTATATAATGCTTTTACAATGCAATACGGACTCTTTGTGTAGTCACATGTCTTGATGCAATTGAAAGGGCAGCTTATCGGTTTTGTCAGTCCTTCTTTTACCCGCTGGATAAACTCTCCTCTGATAGCGCGTCCCGGCATACCGACCGGACTTTCTATGATTTCTATATCTTCCGGATTGGAATTGAGGTAAACCTCTTTGAATGTCCGCGAAGCATCGCACTCTTCGGTGGTTACGAAAATACTTCCCATTTGTACGGCCGAAGCGCCCAATTCCATGAAGCGTGAAATATCCTTACCTGTAGAAATTCCTCCTGCTGCGATAACCGGAATATGTTTTTCCGATTCATAGGTAGAGGCCACCGATACGATTTCAGGGAGAAGAGTTTCAAGTGAATAATGATTGTCGGCCAACTGTTCTTTTTTGAAACCAAGGTGACCGCCTGCTTTAGGACCTTCAACCACGATAGCATCAGGTAAATAGCCATAATTGGCTTTCCATTTGTCACAAATAATTTTTGCCGCCCTTGAGGATGAAACAATTGGAACCAGTTTCGTGGTGCTGTCGGAGGAAAGAAATGACGGCAGATCCAGAGGGAGTCCGGCTCCGGCGAAGATTACGTCGATTTTTTCTTTGATAGCCGTACGGGCCATGTCCGCATAATTGGACAGGGCGACCATGATATTGACCCCAATGACTCCTTTGGTTTTTTCTCTTGATTTTCTTATCTCTTCTTTTAATCCTTCGATACATTTTATGGCGTAATCGCCTTTGATCTTAGGGTATAGCAACCCCATGCCTGCACATGAAATGACGCCGACTCCACCTGCATTGGCTACAGCAGACGCCAATCCTGATAAAGATACACCGACTCCCATACCTCCTTGTATGATCGGGATCTTTATCTCCATATTCCCAATAAAAAATGATTTCATTAATTTGAATTTAATTAAAAAAGTCCTTCGTTGTTATGTTAAAATTCACAAAATGGAAGCCTTGTTGTAACACGACTTCCAATCGGGGGCAAAGGTATATATTTTAAGATGAACAAAGATGAATATTCGATGAATCTTCTATCTTATTTGCATATTTTTAACAGAAGAATTATTGTCGGGGGATATAGTGTTAACAGGTCTGCTGTTTTCTTATTATATTGTCTAATTTTTTGACATTTAGTGTCTAATAATTGGACAGATTTATGTGATGGTTTCGGTGTAATATTCATATAGTTAGATCTTTGTGTTTGTGGCATGAGGTTTGATTATACTATGAGTAGCTTTGTTTCGTTATTAATAAAAATGATTGGTTTATGTTTTTAAGGCGTTTAAGGAAAAGTAAATATCTGCGGGTTGTCAATTTATTGGGATTGTCCGTCATATTTTCATGTTTGTTATTGTCATTCGCTTATATAAAAAAAGAGCTGAGTTATGATCGGTTTCATTCAAGTGCGGACCGGATTGTCCGGTTTTCCGTGCAAAATGATAACGAGCCTGTTGACGGCCGTATTTTCGGTATGACGAAGAGTAGTCCGGTAATAACAGATGTTCCGGCTATTGAAGATGCTGTGTTTCTGCAATATGTGAATACCGGTTTGATCGAATATGCCGGAAAGTCGGAGATCATCAATGATTTTTACCTGGTTACATCCAATTTTTTTGAGGTATTTGACTTCCGGCTATTGGAAGGAGATAAAAACACGGTGATTGACGCTCCCGGAAAAATAGCGATCAGCAAAAAATATGCGCGGCGACTTTTCGGAGAAGAATCTCCGATAGGAAAAGAAATAAAAATATCCGGACGTAAGTTTTCAAACGCTTCGAACCTCTCGCTTTTTATCAATGGTGTTTTCGAGGATTTTCCGGAGAATTCACATTTTCATACGGATTTAGTTGTGCATCTTCCGGAGAATGACCGGTGGTGGACTTATGTTTACCTGCTGTTGCATCCCGGAACGGATATGAATGAACTGAAAACTTCTGTCGCGACTAAAATGGATGAACAATATAAAGATGCTCCTCAAAAAATTTCTCCTTATATCATGCCTTTGACGGATATTCATCTGTATAGCCGCGTGCTTCGTGAATTGGAACCTAACGGAAATATAAATTATATTTATCTGATTGCGGGAGCAAATCTGCTTTTACTGGTTATTGTGTTATTCAATCTTTGGCTGAACGCAGGGTTGATATTTTCGTTTAACGGCAAATATTACCAGTTGCTGCGATTGAATGGTGCATCGTCGTCGGTTGTTGTAAAAGATGAAAGCTTATTGGCTCTTGTTTTAGGCCTGGTCTCCATATTGCTGGGTGGTCTTGTTTCTCTATTTGTTTTCCCTCAGATACACTTATTTTCGGTTTTAACTATAACGGAGGTATTTTTAGTGGTGGCTTTGTTTCTGGTGTTAGTTGTGGGAGTATCGCTTTTTCCCGTTATTACAGGCTTGTCCGCTACCATGTTTAGAGGTTTTCAGAATGAAATAAAACCCTCTAATTTCACATTGGATAAAGTGAAATATCTGCTTATCGCGCAGTATGGTATTGTCGTGTTTATTGTGATATTAAGTTTTGGTATTACCCGGCAGATTGACCGGATAAAAACATCACAGGTGGGAGGACATCAGGATTCCGTCCTTGTCATGAAAGAACAACCCAATATAATCGTTGACAGGTATGAGGTATTAAAGGCGGAGTTGCTGAAGCATCCGGAAATAAAAATGGTGACTTCGGCCATGCAGCTTCCGGGTTCTGCCATACGCGACGGAATTCGGGTGCGAACAGAAGATCAGGAGGAGATACCCCGTCGTATGCCGATACTTGTTGTCGGGAATGATTTTCTGCCGTTTTTCAATATAAAACCTATCGCCGGAACTGTGTTCAGGGAAACCAGACGAACACTAAAGGAAGAAGAAACTGCATTTTTTGATATGCTTGACGGAAAACCGGTTTCTTCTATAACAGAAGAATATGTGATTAACCGTAAAGCGGTTCAGGCATTGGGGTATGAAAATCCGGAAGAGGCTGTCGGAAAACGACTCTATTTAGACGGCTCCGGGAATGGGGTGGATTATATAAAGGAAGGAACAATTGTTGGTGTAACGGAAGATTTTAATTATACAACTTCTTTTGAAGAATCGATACCTTTGATTGTATTACAGCGGAAAATGTTTCAACAATGTTTCATGATCCAGTTGTCTCCTGATAAAAAGGAGCAGGCTATTCAAACGTTTAATACCGTATGGAATCAGATAAATCCGGATTATCCGGCCGATTATGTCTTTCTGCAAGATATATACGGACAGCTTTATTATAACGAATTGAATGCGGAAATGCTGACGCGTATTTTTTCACTTCTGTGTTTGATTATAGCCAATCTGGGATTGATCATTATCATGGCGTTTGTTATTAAGCGGAAAACGAAAGAGATTGGAATCCGGAAAGTGAACGGAGCTACTCCCGGTGATATCATCCGGATGCTGAACAGCCGTTTTGTCGTATGGATAGGCGTCGCTTTTGTAATTGCAGTTCCTGTGTCCTGGTATGTGATGAACTACTGGCTTCAGAATTTTGCCCATAAAACATCACTCGACTGGTGGATATTTGCCTTATCGGGACTGCTTGTTTTACTGATCTCGGTTACATCCGTATCATGGCAGAGTTGGTATGCCGCCAATCAGGATCCGGTAAAAGCCTTGAAAACGGAATGAATTACGCTTTATTTTAATAAAATTCACTCCGAAAGGTCGCTTTACAAAATTATTCTATACGCAAACGTTGTTTTGCAGGGATAAAATGATAATATACGGACTTTCGGAGTGGATTTATGTTTATTTCGAAATGAATTTTTCCAGCCATTTGTCGCAGGCTGTCCTTTGTTCGGGATAGGTCCAGTGTCCGGTATTGAGGTATAAATCCAGTTCTTTCTTTCCCGGAATAACATTGTAGGCTGCATACATGGAAGTAGGCGGGCATGTCGTGTCGTTAAACCCCCAACTGTACCAGCCCGGGACTTTTACGCGTTTTGCGAAATTAACAACGTCAAAATAGGCCAGTGTTTCTACTTCATTTGGTTGCGGTTTTGCATTTCTGTAATAGTGAGGCCAGCCTCCGGCCCGGTTATTCAGATAGCCGGCGTAGTCGCACATCGCCGGATAGTATGCTGCCAGAAATTTGATACGTTCATCAAGTCCTGCAATGATGATCGATAAGGCGCCTCCCTGGCTTCCGCCGGTAACACCTACCGTAAAACCGTCAAATCCCGGCAACTCATGAATAAAATCAACAGCGCGTATGCATCCTGTAAAAACACGTTTGTAGTAATGTTTGTCGCGGTCATTCATGTTAATCCGATTGTAATCTCTCAATGCCCCTGCGGCTAAGTTACTGTAAACTTCCTGGGGTAGTGTGACCGGAATGCCGTGGATCCCGATCTCCAGAACGATCACTTCGTCTCCCATGCTTGTTCCTCCGTAGGGACGAATGCCGGCGCCCGGAACTTTCAGAACCGCCGGATATCTGCCGGGGGTATTCGGAGTTGTCAGTATTCCGTAAATACGGGAGCCTGTACGTTCATTCTGAAAACTTACTTCATATACGTCTTGCGTAGATGTGCATTTTTCCGGTAACAGGATTATTTTAGGATCCAACGGAGTTTTGCGGGCTTCCTCAATCGCGTTAGCCCAGAATTCGTCGAAGTCTTTTGGTTCGGCGGTTGTCGGTTGTATCTTATCAACGTCATAGCCGACAGTTGTCATGCCTTCATAATTTTCGTCGTCGACCCTTGCCGTAACTTTGCAACGCAGAAAACCGGGTTCTTTCATCGACGATTTCAATGTGATCTCGCCGTTTTTCAGAACGATACCCTGTTTTTTTTCCGTCGGAAAAAATTCGGGGCCGATTTCGTAATCGACGGAAACATTTTTCATCAGGACATTGTCCTTGAAAACCTGCACGTTAAAAGTCGCATTTTCTTTCGCCTTGTAATTCCAGTCCGCATGGTCGGGAGATACGATAACATTGACCAGCCGTTGTGCAGGTTGAGCCTGCATGTTGATAACTGTTCCAATAAAACAGAATAGGGAACAGATGAATAATAAATTGCGTTTCATAGAATATGATTTTAAGTTTGACATGAATTGTTATTTACCTGGCCTGATTCCATTTTTTTTCGAAGTTCTTATACCGGTCAAAAATGTTATATGGGAAGTAATCAACATGTGTATGTAAATCAGATAGCATTTCTTCCTTTACTTCTTCGTAATATCCGCATCCTGTTGTTTCGACCAGATGATTGTCGTATAAATATTTAATTTCCGGCAAAAGCTCTTTTGCCTTTATTTCCAGAAGATTATAAATGATTAATCCGATGAGGTCTGTGTCAAATGTATCTGCATTATAATTTGTTTCATGGAAGAAATGAAGGATTTTCCGGTACCACTCAACTGATTCGGTTCTTCTTTCCGGTTCGTTTATCGCAGTAAAACAAACCGATTCGAATGCATAGATTCTTAAAAATGCTTCCAGATTGGGTTCTTTTACAAAATCAAACAGTTTGTCCGATTTGTTTCTGCCGGCATAATAAAGAGTCAGCGGCAGGATGTCTGATCCGGTATCTCCAAAAGCTATGTTGCAGAAGTCCATATTTTGTCGCATGATTTCAAGTATAACATCCAAACTTTCTTCTGCTTTCAATTCTCCGAGGAAAAACAATGCGTGCATGATTGCAAAATCCTGATCTTTAACCTCTGTGATATCATCCTCCAATATCTGCATATGCCGCCCTATTTCATACAGGACGATGTTATTCAGGTCTTCGAGGAGTGTTTTGCGAGGAAGTTTTAATATCGTATTGATAATATCTTCGGGGAGTGAGTAGTAATATTTTTCTTTGTAGAATTCTTTTAATTCGGGATGCGTAAGAATGAGTTCTTCGGGATAATAGGGTGCGTTGTACATATACTCGGTCTTGATGTATTTTACATCCTTGTCTGCGATGTCATAGGGAGTTTGACCATATTCGAAATCATCCTCCGTTTCGTCATCGAATTCATCATCATATTCATCATCTTCTTCGTCATTCAGTAAAAATTCATAATTCCCTTCACCAACTTTTTTATTAAGTATTGGAATATATTTTGATGCCTCGAGTGAACTATTAGCGACTAAGAAAGGTTTTCCTTCGCGTCCGAATTCGTATTCAATCAATGGAATCTTTTCCGTATCTTCTTCGAGGATGTATTGGGTCAACTCAAATAATTTATTCGGTTCTATACCCAGATCCTCCGCATATGATATGGCACCGTATATTATATTATGGGCTTCTTCATAGGAAATGGTTTCGAATCCTCCGGATGAGGAAATATAATCAATTAAATCATCATATTCTTCCGGAGAGCAGTTGAACTTGAAATGGGTATCTTTTACTCCCAGGCAGAATATATCTGTGAGATAAATTCCCACAAGCAGATTGCCGGATTTGAACTTGCGGGTGACAAAAATTTCAGCTAACCCGAATTCCTGCCATCCCTTTCTGATTAAACATTCTTCAATAGGAAGCGCTCTGGCTTTGGTTCTGATGTATTTTTCCGGAGATAGTTGCTGGGGATTTGGTTTTGCTTTCTTTTTTGCCATGGGTTAATTATAACTGATTCATTTTATCTGTCTGATTTATTAATTTATTGAAGATCCATCCGTTTCCGAAAAAAATTCACACAAATATAGAAATTTTCTTTCGAAAAAACGTAATAATGTTTGAAATCGAATTTACTGAGGATATTTATGAAGGTAAGTAGCCTTATATGAAATAGTGGATTTTACGCGTCTGACAGAATGCATAAAATCCACTATTTTATTCTTTTAGCTGGGTTAAAAGTCTTTGACCGACAATGATTTTAGAATTACGGGACCCACGAGACCGGAGTTTTTAGGTTCCCAGTTTTTGGCGGTGAACTTTCCATCTTCCCCGGCGTTTTCCCTTAGCCTTGCATTGATATTGGTGTTATAGAATTTCCGCCAGACGATGCCTTTTTTATCCATATCGATGATCCGGTTGGTCATCAGGTTGGATACATTGATGGTCAGTTCGTCATTTCCTTTCAGTAAAGCTGCCGGAATCTCAAGGGTGTACGGTGCGTTGATCAATGTACCGATATGTTCTCCGTTCAGGAATACGGAAGCGCTTTCGTAGACCGCTCCCAGGTCCAGTAACCATGCATCGGCTTTTGTGGTCAACGCCGGAATCTGAGTCGAATATTTTGCCGTTCCGGAAAACGGGATGTATTCCTGTCCGTATTCTGTCCACGATTTCAGTTCACCTGTATTTAGCGGAGCGGGAAGCGTCGGACCTCCTTTGATGAACTCGACATTCCAGTTGCCGGAGAATGCGATTGCTTCTCCCGGATTTTCGTAGAATGGATAGAGATCACCATTATGTTTTCCTTTGAATGTTTCGACGACGAACCCTTCTTCTGGTTTTATTTTCAGGTAAATTTCCGTTTTTCCGTTGGTCTTGCGTGTTTTGGCATATCCGGAGACTCCTGTCACCGGATTGTATAAAGCTGTCGAAGAACAGTCCGCATTGAGCGTGATCCAGCCGTCAAAACTTTTGTCGGGAGAATTTACAATGTAATAATAGAAATTTCCGTCATCTTTGAGTCTGCGTATGCACTGAAGTCCTGAATTGTACATGCTTTCCGGCAGTACTCCCGAATCTTTCGCCAAATCGGCCATCTGATCCGATATTATGATTTTACCTTTGCCGCATGTAGCCGTGCGGATGTTTCCGTTTTCCATAAAAGACAGGCTTTTTATAAGTGTATTCATTTTGCCGCTGTTGCCTTCATAGTTTGCCAATCCGGGAACATCGGATGGTAAATTTTTGTAAAATGCAATTGTTGCGCCTTGCTGAGCCAGTTCTATCAGTTTTTCCAATGTTTCGACAGGCATGAGGTGTGTCTCCGGTATCCATATTGTTTTATAAGCGTTTCCGCCACTGTGCAGCGTAGACTTTTCATATGATACATCCAGTAGTTGTTTGTCGGATATGGCATCCCATGAATATCCGTTTTCCGTAAGATAGGCTCCGCATTCTTTGAGTGATGCATCATCGAATGAATGGTAGTGATGCAACATGCCTCTGCCGGGTTTCGACCACAGGTCAGCTACGGCATAGTACAAAAGTATGTCGTTAGCCGGCTTACCAGCCTGCAGGAAACTTTGTGTCCGTGCAATGGATTGATTTAAGGCGCCGAAATCGTCCCAGAAACTATTTACCGGAGTGAAATGTACCGATGCGTAGAAGAGCCATCCCGGCCATTCCGCTTCCCGAGGAGAATAGGCCGTTCCGTGGTAAAATACATGGTTTACTCCGGCGAGCAGGAATTTGTCGATAATTGATTTTACATCGCCCAGTGTCGACAGGAAGTGTTCGTTGAGCCATGTTGCAGATTCGGATGAGGTCAGCTTTTTTCCTGTCACATGTGCGGCTGACGGGGCGCTTTTCAGGTTTACGATGTCTCTTCCCTCAATTTCGGGAATATCGCTCGCCGCATATAAATCGAGTACGTTAGCCGGAGATCCGTGCGACTGGTTCCGGATACCTTTGCCTTGTTTGGCTGCCCATGCCTGCCATTCTGTTGTGTATTTTTCGAGCAACAACCGGCCGATTGTTACGCGGTAATCATAAAGCACCCGGCTGTTCATCTCCGGTGTATCCTGTCCTAATAACGCGGGGAGATGTTTGCGAAGGTCGTAGCCCTGTATCTTTTCAAATTCGGCGAAAAATTCCGGTGTCCAGTTGGATTCGCCCATCGCGTCGTCTACCTCATACGAGTCATTGAAATAATGCCTGAGATAACTGATATCATAATCTTTGAAAGCGTTGTCAAATTGTTTGAGATATGTTTTCAGCGGTCCGGTAGCGAAATGGTCTATCACATTACCTTCGCCTCCTGGGCCGGCGCGTTCCACCATTTTGCCGTGATACCCCTGAAACAAAGCGCATATTACCCATTCGCCTTCGGGAGCAGTCCATTCCAGTTTGCCGTCGACCACTTTGTCCGTAATATTGATCACTTCACTGAAACCATTTGGTCCTTTTTTGTTTGCACTGACAACAATTAATGGTAATGCCTTTTCATAACGAATCTGGTCGAATGCGTATTCCTGAAGGTTATCATTTGCCGTCACAGGTTCTTTTATATCCTTTATAGTGACTTTCAAACGTCCCTGGGTACGAACGATCGGTTCCTGTATGTATTTGATCGTCTCTTTGACAGTCGTTCCTCCCTGGACGTTAAATACTTTGGATACCATATTTTTACAGGCTGTAGTCTCGTCTATCCATGGACCTCCGAACGGCCATCCCGACGCATTGGCGAGGTCGACGCCCAGCCCCAGTCTTTTAGCTTCATTCAGCGTATAGACAAACATCTCCATCCATTCCGGTGAAAGGAAGTCTATAAACTGATCTTCCGTACCGCGAACACCGTAAATGGGAGTTATTTCCACGCCTCCGAGCCCTGCTTTCTGATAGGCTTCGAGCGCTGCCGTGATATTTGCCTTGTCGACTGCACTTCCGAGCCACCACCATCTGGTCCACGGTTTTGCTTCCTGCGTTATTTCCGGCCACCCGATCGTTCCGGTTTCGTTTTGGTTGTTTCTTTCATTATTACATCCGCTCAGGGTGATCAGGATGAGTAATGTGATGATAAAGAGTTTTGTTTTCATATGTATTATTGATTTTTGTACAAAAAAAGCGATAATTTGCGATCCAAACCATATCATACAGTTCATTTATCTGGATTTTTGTACACAAAAAGTATCCAGATGCAGAAAATTTATATATTTGTCTGCGGTAACGTGAACCAACGGTCGCTTTGCCTCCTTTCAGAAAGCTATTATTATATAGGGCAACCGCATCAAAATAATATATTTAAAAAGTTATACCTTTGTCGGCATGAAAACACCATTATCCCACTATTTTGATTCTGTTCTGGATCCTCGTGTTGTTGGTCGTTGTGATCATCTGTTATCCGACATCTTAGTTATCGCCATTTGTACCTATTTAACAGGTGGTAGTGATTATCAAGACATGCATCTGTTTGGAAAAGAACGCGGCAAAGAGTTATGTGATATCTTATCCTTACCCAATGGAGTCCCTTCGGTAGATACCTTTGAAAGAGTATTTAAGCGCATTGATAGTCGGGCTTTAGAAAATTGTCTTAGAAATTATGGTAAAGCACTTTTATCCGATCTGTCAGAAAAACAAGTGATCCTGGATGGCAAGAAACAATGTGGAGCCTCTCCTACAAGTCGAGGTAATAGTGGTTTGTACCTCCTTAATGCCTGGGTAAGTGAAAACAGGTTTTGTATAGGGCAAAAGAAAGTAGAAGATAAATCCAACGAAATAACCGCTATTCCCGAACTACTGGATTCGATAGATATAACTGATTCTATGATAACCATTGATGCCATCGGTACACAAAAGGATATTGTAAAGCAGATACGTGATAAGGAAGCCCATTATTTACTGCCGGTTAAAGGCAATCAACAAGATTTGCTTGATGATGTGGAATGTGCCTTCAAAACACATATGGGATATGATTGTTATGAAGAATTGGACTCAGATCATGGTCGGATAGAGACCCGAAAATGCTCTATCTTAAAAGCAACTGATTATCTCTTGCCTGAAACAATTCAGGCCTGGAAAGACGTTACAACATTGGTCAAAGTCGAATCAACCCGCGAAATAAAGGATGCGGGGAGTAAAGAAATCCGTTATTATATCAGCGATGAAGATATCCCTGATTCCCGTTATTACAACTCTTTGGTAAGAGGACATTGGAGCATTGAAAACCACCTGCATTGGCATTTAGATGTTACTTTCAGGGAGGATGCTTGCAGAGCCAGGATGGAAAATGCTCCCGAAAATCTCTCTATTCTCAGAAAGTTCGCCTTACAACTGGTTTCAGCCCAAAAAGACAAATTAAGTATGAAGAAGAGGATATATAAAGCAGCACTCGATATTGGATACTTAAAAAAGATTATTCTTTTTTGATGCGGTTGCCCTGA
>JAITVS010000020.1 GCA_031285685.1 Tannerella sp. | reverse complement strand
CCATACCGGAACGAAAGCCGCCACGCCGCGTTTTTCATATTGAGCCGTTCCCTGCATCCAGGTTCCGTCTTCGCTCTTTGAAAATGCAGAAACCGGCAATAAATCACCATCCTGTGCGTTAATCGGACGAACGAGTTCGTTGATAAATGCCGGATCATTATTCGGCGCTGCTTCGTCATCCGGAAGATTGGCCCATGACGGATCTACCGTAAGTTGTTTGTATTCGCCTCCACGGTCAACAGCCGCGTAGTTTTTATTTACAATATCTTCTACCTTATTACCATACGACTTAACAATGAATTTCTTCATCTGTTCAATCGCCAAATCTACCGGAATTACCTGCGTAATACGGAAGAATGCAGATTGAAGAATGGTATTTGTACGGTTACCCAATCCGATTTCCTGGGCAATCTGTGTTGCATTGATATAATAAACGGAGATATTCTTTTTTGCAAAATAGCGTTTAACCTTGTTCGGCAGGTTTTTTGCCAATTCCTCATCTTCCCAGATGGTGTTCAGAAGGAACGTTCCGTTTTCGCGCAAGCCCTTTGTTACGTCATACATACGAAGGTAAGCTTGTACGTGGCATGCCACAAAATTCGGCGTATTTACCAAATAGGTAGAACGTATCGGTGTGTCACCGAAGCGCAGATGCGAACAGGTGAAACCTCCGGATTTTTTGGAATCGTAAGAAAAATATGCCTGACAATATTTATTGGTGTTGTCACCGATAATCTTAATTGAGTTTTTATTAGCGCCCACTGTACCGTCAGCACCCAATCCGTAGAATTTCGCTTCGTACATACCTGCACCGCCCATTGCGATTTCTTCTTTCTTCGGAAGTGAAGTGAAAGTAACATCGTCGACAATACCGATTGTAAAATGATCTTTCGGCATGTTCATTGCCAGATTTTCATATACGGCAAGAATCTGGGACGGAGTCGTATCTTTGGAAGAAAGTCCGTAGCGTCCGCCTACGATTACCGGCGCGTTTTCCTGTCCGTAGAAACAATCTCTTACATCAAGATATAACGGTTCGCCGTTTGATCCCGGTTCTTTCGTACGGTCAAGTACAGCGATGCGTTTTGCGGTTTTAGGTACTGCGGCAAGGAAATGTTTGGCCGAGAACGGACGATATAAATGTACTGCAACCAATCCGACTTTTTCGCCTTTTTCAGTCAGATGATCAATGGCTTCGCGAATCGCTTCCGTTACGGAACCCATTGCGATGATGACATGTTCTGCATCCGGCGCTCCGTAGTAATCGAACAAACCATATTTACGTCCTGTTATTGCCGAAAGTTCTTTCATATATTCTTCTACAATGGCAGGAACTGCTTCATAATACGGATTACATGCTTCACGGTGCTGGAAGAATGTTTCCGGATTTTCAGCCATACCGCGTGCAACCGGATTTTCCGGATTTAATGCGCGGGCGCGGAATTCCGATAGAGCTTTCTGATCGATTAACGGAGCCAGATCGTTGTTTTCCAGCACTTCAATCTTTTGTATTTCGTGTGAAGTACGGAAACCATCAAAGAAATTGATAAACGGAACGCGTGATTTGATCGTTGACAAGTGAGCGACGGCAGCCAGATCCATTACTTCCTGAACCGAGCCTTCCGCTAACATGGCGAAACCGGTCTGACGGCATGCCATTACATCCTGATGATCACCAAAGATAGATAATGCGTGTGATGCAATTGTACGGGCCGATACGTGAAATACGCTCGGTAATAGTTCGCCGGCAATTTTATACATGTTCGGGATCATCAGTAATAATCCCTGAGAAGCTGTATAGGTGGTAGTTAACGCACCTGCCTGAAGCGAGCCGTGTACGGCGCCTGCCGCACCTGCTTCTGACTGCATTTCCTGAACCAGAACCGTCTCGCCGAAAATGTTTTTTCTTCCGGCGGCAGCCCATTCGTCTACATATTCAGCCATTGTAGATGACGGAGTGATCGGATAAATCGCAGCTACCTCGCTGAACATATACGAAATATGCGCAGCAGCCTGATTACCGTCACAAGTTAAAAATTTCTTTTCTTTTGCCATAATTTTAAATCTTTTAAAGTTATATAATATCTTCTAATCATTCTAATATAAAAATCCGAAAAGCCATAACGGAATAACATTCTTTTCACTTGTATTCGTATTTACGATATAATAATATTTAGGGTTATTTTTAAAGGATTTGTTGACTTTTATACAAAACAGAAGTTCATTATCTATTGTAAAGTCAGCATATTTTATCCCTTCGTTTACCAGGAAATCTTTTTGCAGTTGATTGAAAAAAAATGTCCTGTATTCTGAATACTCATTGATAGGTTCCTGATGAACCGCATGTAAAATATTAGTATTATATACATATACCGTAGATGGCTTTTTGGGAAAATCCTCATGCATCGGGTATAACATATTCACCAATCGTGCGTCTTTGAGGTATTTTATATAATTCATGACTGTTGCACGTGACATCTCCAGTTCTTTGCTTAACTGACTGACATTTGGGGTACACGGCGCCTCCTGTGAAATCATATAAAATAATTTTCTCAGTTTAGGTAGGTAACGTTGTTCAATCTGTTTGATATACAATACGTCGACTTCAAGCGTCATGTTCATTGTCTTGAGCAGATTTTCCGAATAGTTCCGCTTTTCCAGAAAAAACGGATAAAAGCCATGATGCAGATAATCCCTGAAATATGATTGCAACTTGTGATTCGTCTGTTCAACGATTTCTTTGGCAATTTTCTGATGATTTTGTATAATATCCTTTAGGTTGTATGTCGGAAATTGTTTGTCGTTTACCAGATTAAGGTATTCTCTGAAAGAAAAACCACGTAACTGATACACTGCAACCTTTCCGGCTAGGTCCGGGTTTTCCTCCTTTAGGCGCATAACGGAAGGACCTGTAAAGATGATTTGTAAATCCGGGAATTCATCGTAACATATACGTAATTCTTTTGACCACTCCGGGTACTTGAAGACCTGGTCTATAAGCAATGTTTTGCCTCCCTGAGAACGAAAATCCCTGGCAAATTCAACAATTGTTTTTTCTGTAAAAAAGAAATGATTAAGATTGATGTACAGACATTCACGATTATTAATACCATAAAATTCTTTGGCATAAGATAATAAAAATGTTGTTTTGCCTATACCACGTGAACCTTTAATACCAATCAGACGTTCATTCCAATTGATTTCATCCATAAGTCCCCTTCTGACCAACTGAGTAGAAAGGTGAGACAATAAATATTGGTGTGTTCGATAAAAAGATTCCACTGCAAAATCTACCTTTTATTATAAACCGGTACAAAAATAAACAAAAAAGTCAAAATTGCAAACTCGACTTTGCAATTTTAAGTTTTTTTACATGAGAATTTAAATTTTCCCGTGATATTACTTTACGTCTATAACTTTTTGCGGAGTGTACAGAAAATAGAGTGTTTTTTAGAAAAATAGTCCGATTATGTTTATTGAGAAAAGTATATAAAAAAAGCGGGAATACCCGCTTTCTCAACCTGTTCAATCTGTTTGCCTTTTGTTGTATCCTCTTACCTTTTGTTATTTCCGCCATTATTATTGTTGTTTGGCTGTTGTTTGTTTTTATCGTTGTTGTTTTGTGTATTTTTATTTTGATTTTTGTTGTTTGACTGGTTATGGTTCGGTTGCGAACTATTGTTCTTGTTATTAGAAGTATTGCCGCCGGGTTCTCATATCTACAAAAATTAAAAGTTTATAACTCAACATTCTTAACACGACAGTTAAATTGTTTGATGCAAATATAGATGCAGATAGAAATGCCGGCAAAAACAATCTGCGTATAATTTGTTTTTGTCGACGGAAACCGAAATTTAATCTATGAAATTATGGTGTAAGTTGGCCCAAATATTCAGATTGCGTTTTTTTAGACAGTTTTTTGATTACTTCTTCAACAGAATGCCGAATCCAGTATTTTACCGTTTCGTCGTTCATATCGTGATTAAGGTCGATGCTATTCCAGTATTTTTTATTAAAATGCCAAGCCGCTTTCACGCTGGCATAGCGTTCGCGTAGATCAACAGCTTTTGCGGGGTCGCATTTTACAAAAACCTTCAATTCCGGGTCGTTCAACGGAATTACGGCAAACCATTTTCCGAATACTCTGAACATAAGATATTCGTCCTCAAATGGCATATCTTCCGTTGCACCTTTTAGCGACAGGCAATATTCCCGTAATTCCTCTATATTCATTTTATTCTTATTCGACAATAAAGTTCAGTGATTTCAATTCGTCATACACCCTACCGGACAGGATGGTAAATTTCAATACATTGAATGAAGAATCGTCTATACCTTTCGGGTAATAGAAATCGTCGCCTTCCCGCCATACCATTTCCCGCGTAGCTTTGTCAGTGGTTACTTCCATCGTTCCGACCAGCATTACCCCTTTATATTTACCGTTGTTGCTGAAATACACACAGGCCTGCGGATTGTTTTTATATTGCTGCACACGCATGGTGCTTGCTTCTGTAGAGAAATAAATAGTATTAATCCCATTTACGCCGCGCACTTGCATGGCCTTGATGTTCGGAAACCCGGATTCGTCAACTGAACCGATGTAAGCATTCTTTTGGCTTTTGATAATATCCAAAGCCTTTTCAATTATTTCATTCATGATTCTTATATTTTATTGTTTGGTGCAAAGGTAGGATATGTCGTACAAATATTTACACCACAAAAAAAGACGAAAATGTCACTTTTCGGGACTATTTGTATTTCTGTCCCCTGTATTGAACAGGTGTACAACCCACGTATTTATGGAACCAGCGGACGAAGTAGGAAGTTGATTCAAAATGCAACCGATCGGTAATTTCCGTTACGGACAATGTCGTATAGGTCAGTAGTCGTTTTGCCTCGAGCAGGATTTTATTACGGATATACGATTTTGTGGTGGTTCCCAACGATCGGCGAACAATTTTGTTCAGATAATTGGGTGTAATGCAAAGTTTATCGGCATAGTACTTGGTACCGTGTTGAGTGGCATAGTCGGCATTCACTAACTTAACTAATGAATCGACATAATGGCTTGCGGAAACATCGTTTATTGACAAGCTTTTGTTTCCGATATTTTCCGCGCGGTTTAACAACATCAATGTTTCATAGAGCATTGCCCGGAGCACGTGCCGGTCTATCTTCTCACGGTCGTGAATCTCAGATACCATTTCGCTTAACAAGTGGCAGACACGGTTATAGAGCTCCCTTTCAAGATGCAGGAAAGGTGATTGCCTATCGGATTGCAAATAAGAAAATTTCTGTAAGAATAGTTGGTCATTGAAAAAAGAAAGCAGGAATTCTTCTTCCCAAATGAGTACATAGCCGTTAAGTTGTGTATCCTGTTGCCAACTCCATATATCGCCGGGGATGGAAGTGATAAGCATGCCGGGCTGCACCATGTGCTTGTTGTCGTTGATGGTAATTTCTTCTCGACCATCTGTTATGAGAACCAGGCAATAAAAGTTATATCTGTGGACGGGATGTTGTAAGATTCCCTTTTTGATGTAATGAATATCATTCACATCAATAAGCAGTTCTTTACCATATTTTCTTTTATAGAATTTAACGAGAGGTATTTTTATCATACTTCATCATATTTTAGCCGTAAAGATAGCCAATTTACCTCAGATAGTGTTTGTTCATATTGACACGGAATTTTATCCAATGCGATGTTGGTTTTTACTGCCAATGTGGTTTTACCTGTCAGCCTTCCTGCTTTAGTGTTCTACAGGTTAGCGGGACAGTCATTTGCAGAACTGGCTGATAGTTCCATCAATGGTAATCTTTCCCATTACCGAAACCGTTCTGTCCGGTCTTAAATTGTTCTTTTTGAGATAGAACAAAATCTTAAAAGTATTATTTTCAAGTTTTTTCTTTAATTTTGCAGGAAGAAACTAAATTATGCTGTAATCATGAAGAAAAAAAATAATCCGTTTTTTGATAAATATACGACAGAATATCAGGCAGTACCATTTGATAAAATAAAAAACGAACATTACATACCTGCATTCGATGAGGGTTTTCGTTTGTTGAGGGAAGAGGTGGATCAAATTGCTGAAAATCCCCGGAAACCTTCGTTTGAAAATACAATCGTTGAACTTGAGCGGAGCGGGGAGTTGCTGAAGCGTGTATCGAATGCCTTTTTTGGTGTTTTCAGTGCCGTCACGGATGATGAAAGAATGGAAATCGCCCAGACAATATCTCCGAAAATGTCGGAATGTCAGCACTATGTATATTTGAATAAACCATTATTTAAGCGTGTCAGAGAAGTTTATCTTAAAAGGGATTCTCTGAATCTCTCTGTTGAAGATATAAGACTGCTTGAAAATACATATAAGGGGTTTATTGACAGTGGCGCCGGGCTTAAAGAAAAGGATCGAAAGAGATACAAAGAGCTGAGTACGGAGTTGTCTCTTTTATCGCTGGATTTTGATAATCATGTTCTGAAAGATGAAAACAGTTTTGAATTGTTTCTTACGGATAAAAAAGATTTGCGCGGACTTCCTGCCAATATATGCCATGTTGCTTCATTAGCAGCAAAAGAGAAGGGGAGGAAGGGATGGCTTTTTACTCTTTCCGCACCGAGCTATGTTCCGTTTATGCGGTATGCGGATAATCGTGGGTTACGGGAAAAGATGTACATGGCAAAAATGACGGTCGGATGCAGTGATAATGAATTTGATAACAGGGGAATTGTAGAGAAAATTGTCAATAAACGCCTGGAGGTGGCTTCTCTTTTGGGTTTCGATAATTATGCATCGTATGTGTTGAAAGATAAGATGGCAAAGAATCAGCAGCAGGTTTATAAATTACTCTGTCAACTGCTGAAGAATTATAAGCCTCTTGCTGAAAACGAATATAAGACGTTGCAGGAATTTGCATCCGGACAAGAAGAAGATAACACGTTTGTGCTTATGCCATGGGATTGGAGTTATTACGCAGAAAAGCTGAAAAAACAACTATTTAAGGTTGATGATGAAATGACACGTCCCTATTTTGAACTTGAACGTGTCCGGAATGGTATTTTTGGTCTTGCTTCGGATTTATACGGATTGACATTCCGGAAGAATCTGAAAATACCGGTTTATCATGAAGATGTAACGGTTTATGAAGTGACGGACTCAGATAAAACATTATTAGGTATTTTGTACACGGATTTTTTCTCACGCGAAACGAAGCAGTCCGGAGCATGGATGAGTGATGTGAAAGGACAGTTTGTGGATGAGCGGAATATTGATCACCGACCGCATGTGATGATATCGATGAATTTTCAGCGTCCGACAAAAGAGCATCCTTCTTTGTTGACGTATAGCGAAGTAAAAACATTTTTGCACGAATTCGGGCATGCTCTTCACGGATTACTGAGTCAATGCAGGTATGAAAGTATGTCGGGAACAAACGTAAAACATGATTTTGTGGAATTGCCGTCCCAGATAATGGAGAACTGGCTGGATGAAAAGGAATTTCTCGACTGTGTAGGCGTGCATTATAAGACAGGGAAAAAAATGCCGGCGAAATTAATTAAGAACATAATTGATTCGTCGAATTTCAATGTGGGGTATGCCTGTTGCCGTCAGGTAAGTTTCGGATTGCTTGATATGGCATGGCATACGCTGGATGTTCCTTTCAGCGGAAATATGGAACGCTTTGAGAAAAAAGCATGGAGAAAAGCTTTTATACTTCCGGAAGTGAAAGGGACGATCATGAGTTGTAGTTTCGGCCATCTGTTTTCCGGAGGGTATGCGGCGGGATACTATGGCTATAAATGGGCGGAAGTCCTGGACGCGGATGCTTTTTCCCTGTTTAAGGAAAAAGGGATATTTGATAAAGAAACGGCGCAATCATTCCGGAACAATATTTTAAGCAGAGGAGACAGCGAAGATCCGAATGAACTTTATGTCCGGTTCCGGGGGCGCAAACCGACAATAAAAGCATTGTTGCAACGAAACGGAATTTTATCTCCCTGATGCTTGTTTTAATCCGGGATAATTTCCGGATTATCTGGATGTAGACTGGATTTATTTTCCTAACCTCGGAAGACCTGCGGATGAAGTCATGGCAAAAATACCTTTTTGTTTTGAACGGATATCTTCTATCAGATAAAATGCGTTCGAATCAAAATCATCAATTATTTTGGTTACTTTCCGTTGTAACTTCCTGCTCACGACTGTTTCTATGATATCCACTTCGGATACGGCACCTTCTCCTTTGATGAAAGTGGAACCGAAATCACTTTTGTTTAGTAATTGTGCCAGTTGATGGCCGTCTTTCTTGGTATATACCCTGAATAAAACGTATCCGAATGCAATTTTGTTTTCAACGAGTATGCCGATGAAATTACCGGCTGCATATCCTCCCGCATAAGCCAGGTAAGCGATAATACTGTTTGCATGCGAAAATATTTGCGAGATGATCACAACCCAGATAAAGACCTCAAAAAAACCGACGATGGGAGCTTTCTTCCGTTCTCCTTTTGACACAAAGATAATACGAAGCGTGCCCAATGTCACATCACAGATACGGCCGAAGAATATAACAATCGGCAATAACCACGGATAAGTATCGAAAATTTCAAACATTTTTATCTATTTCAAAACGGCGCAAAGATAGGGTTATTTATTTATATAGTTTAGAAATAAAAAGAAAAATTATTAAAAATGGAATCTGTTTTTTTTTGATTCTGTGTTATCTTATTATTAAGGTGTATGCCGTTTCAGGGAACAAAAATAAACAAGCTTATTTTGTATTGCTCTCAACTTGCGCTATCTTTAATCTCCAAAATTGAAGATAGGCTGCGTTTCGGCAATTAAAATAAACAAGCTTATTTTGTATTGCTCTCAACTTGCGCTATCTTTGTGCATTCATTATGAAAGAAAAATATCAGGTATGGCAGGAAAAGAAAAAATAAGTAATAATATTCTGATTAAAAATAAGCGTGCGTCTTTTGACTTCGAATTTATCGAAACATTCACGGCAGGAATCGTGCTTACCGGTACGGAAATAAAATCTATCCGCCTGGGTAAGGCAAGCCTTGTAGATACATATTGTATTGTTGAACGAAGTGAGGTCTGGGTGAAAAATATGTATATAGCCGAGTATTTTTATGGTACCTACAATAATCATTCGGCGCGACGTGATCGCAAGTTGTTGCTTCATAAAAAAGAAATACGTGGTATCGAATCGGCTGCAAAAAACAGTGGTTTTACCATTGTGCCGACTAAAATGTTTATTAATGAAAAGGGGTTGGTGAAAGTTGTTATCGCTATTGCAAAAGGAAAGAAAGAATATGATAAACGTCAGTCGCTGAAAGAGCGTGACGATAAAAGGGAAATGAGCCGGGCTTTCATGAAATAACTTTTCTCAATGAAAGTCCTGTTCAGGGTTTATGAGATTTTGATTATCACTTTATTAAACAGGACAAAAATATATGATTAGTATTGACTCAATAATAGATAGTAGCGGTATTCAGTCTGAAAGCCTCATTCATTTTATTAAAGTGTCGGTATCGGTTTTATTAGCATTCGTTTTAGGTTTTATGTCTTATCTTATAA
>JAITVS010000394.1 GCA_031285685.1 Tannerella sp. | reverse complement strand
ATCCGGATTTTCCGGACAGTTGTTTCGCTTTGTAATTCATCACTTTGATAGATATTTTTCAAATGTTCATTTACAGTACGAACATCTATGCCAAACAGTTCACCCATTCGTTTTTTGAGTAAGCCAAAAGCTTCCGTCTTCGTATTGTACCTGTACGCTTACATGACCATTAGGGGTGGTATAGAATATGATGTTGGATTCGTGCATCACTATATTTTTTTTGCGGTTATGGATTTGATTTCTATATCTGTTTTTGACGACTCCTCATGTATGATTATAGTTCTTCCTGATAATAAGTCTTGTAATATTTGCTTCTCCCGGCTCCACAACATCACGGTTTCCATGAATATGGATATGAATGTTTTTGTCGATTTTTTGTGAATACCAGTATCTTTTCAGGTAGATGATAGAGTGGATGAAGTTATGGGGCATGAGATTTACAATAATGTTTCGCTATATTTTTTATTAACAACTTTTCTTCTCATCATCGTTTTATCACTGAAATGTCGAGATATATTCCGAATTATATCACTAAAATTGTCCTTTTCGTCAGGTTTGTAATAAAATACTTTAATTGAAATACAATTTTTGTGTTCAAACAATATCTTCAATAATGTTCTGTCTGACTTGCCACAAGAATGTCCGAAAATGAAAATTTGATAGTTGTCGGAGTCTATAAAGTTCGATAATTGCTTGTAATTATCGGTTTCTAAATATTTAATGCTTTTCATATTTTCCAGAAAGTCATTATCATTCAAATTTTCAATCATTGCATATTCTTGTCCCGTTTCATCACCATAACCAAAAATTACAGGATTGCGCGAATCTTCTAATCGCCCATGAATATGAATATTTTCATAGAGTATTTTATTTGCCTCCCATGAAAATGAATGTCTAATATTTGTAGTTGTATAATTGAAGTTCAAAAAGAGAATACGTTCCGGGTCGGTAACATTTATTTCAGTCATAAAATCTCTCTTATTGAATGAAGAGTAAATTTTATCGACTATTGTGTCTTTGGTACATATGTTTTTTTTCTCTTCCTCTATCAGATATTCTATTAAGTATTTTTTTATACTTTCAAATTCCCGATTCAGTTCAATTAATTTTTCCTTTCTTACACTTTGCTGATCTTTTGCACATTGAACCAACAGGGCATAGTATTCCTCCTCTATATCAACCCAACTTTGTAAAGAGTTTTTTTCTGAAATATGTTTTAAAAATTTATTTATTACCCGCATGTTTCCCTGTATGCGACTCCGTGAAAGTGAGTGAATAAACCTTTCATAACCGCATTCTCCCTCTGCATTGTAATGAAATTTTGAAGTAGACCCAATAAGATTATTTACCTCTATATCATTATCTCGGTATTGCCTCTCTCGTCGTTCATTGAAATAATTTTCAACTGAATCCTTCTTCTGTTCCCAAAAATTATCAATAAAATGTTTATAACTTGTTTTCAAACCATTGGCCAAGTCAAATCCATTACCTATGAGTATAATACGATTCATTACAAAATTTTTAACTGTTTTCAATCACCCTTATCGCCTCCTCCGTCAATCCGTACAGCGCATACACCAGTCGGTCTATCTCCTTGTCGGTGTCGTGGATTTGGCGGGCAAAGGTACAGCATTCGGTTTTATAACCGGAAAAATATTCTTCCCATTCGTCCTGCTGGCGGAGGGTGAGGGTGATTTTCTGCTTTTTGAGTTCGGCGAGGAACTGTGCAAATTCCAGCTCGTCGAACTTTTCCAATGCACTGGTTAGCTTCAAACTGAAATTGTCGGCGAGGCGTTTGAGGAAGCGGCGGCGTTTGGCTTGCAGACCGGCGTGAAGGGTGAGCATGCGGTCGGCAAGGGTGATAAAAGGTTGCTGCCCGGACAACGGAATATCTTTAATGGGAATTTCTTTTAGCTGGTTTCCTTTGATTTTAGGAAACAGGTCTTTGTTATCAGCAAACATTGATAGCCACCATTTCTTTATTAATGATGAACATAAGACTGCTAAAAGGTATTTATATGAAAAACGGCTCTCTTCTTTCAGGAAAATGCTATACATCGTATTCAATGTCGCATATCCCCATTTGTCAAATGCAAATATTGGTTCTGGTGCACCTATCTGTCTAACTACAATTTTAGCAGCGTGGTGTATCGCCATATCCCAAGAACCACCTGCTTTTACTTCTGCGGGACAGTTTTTGAAGTACAATCTTGCCTCTTGTAAACAATATTTTGAAATGTCGCGGCCAGTATAGCAAAACTCCCAATCATCGCTTTCTTTTACCTCTTTTACATAAGTACTTTTATCTTTGGTTTGCAGCCCAAAAGTTACAGAGGTAATATCTCCCAGCAAACATGTATTATCCGTATTTATTTGCAGTTGAGACTGAATGTTAAATATCTTAGAGTGATTGTTCTCCCACTGACTTTGGGATATTAGGCTAACAGGAACAATATTCCCTGATGTGTTCATCGTGCAAACGGCAATTTTGTGGTCATTGGGATTTGATTTGTCTATAAAAATTGTACAAACATCAACACTTGCATCTACAAACACCCCTTTAGAATTTAGTGTTAAATTAAATATTCTGTTGGCAAGCAAATAAATTCTCAATTTTTCGACATAGGTATTTGTCAGGTAAGTATTCGGGGTAATGTATCCAAGTCTGCCATTTGCTTTTAGTAACTTTATCCCCTGCTCAAAAAACAAGTGAAACAGGTCTATTTTATAACTGGCAACCTGATACGTCTTGTAGTAATTCAGAGTGGCTGCGTCAGTGTTTGATGGCTGACACAGCACATACGGCGGATTTCCAATCACCACATCGAAGTCGCCGGCGTATTCGGAGCGGAAGGCGTGGTCGACGGTGCAGAGCATTTCTTTAACAATGGGGCATGCCCCATTGTCAAGTACGGGTAACCCGTGTTTGATGCGGTTGTTCCGTATGTATTCGATGGTGTTGTGGAGCTGTTCTTCGCTTTCGATTTCCCTGCATCCGAACTTCTGTGTCCAAAGCGGGACACTGCGTTCGCCTTTTTCTTTGACAAGGGGATTAATCCCCTTGTTGAGATTGTATTCGCGAGCCGTTCGGCCTTTTATTTTCCCCACAATCCGCTCCACCTCGTCCGCTTCGCACACCAGAAGCAGGTGGAGGTGGTCGCAGCAGATATTGTACACCAGCACATTCAACCGGTCTGCCGTTACAATACCGGCAACCGTCTGGGTGATTACCAGTTCATCGCTGGCATCCAGCGGATAGACCTGCGGTTCGGGAAGCGTACCGTTGAAACGCCGTTCCCGCACCTTGAAGTCGATCATTCGCTGCGATGTGCGGCTGTCGTGCAGGGCGGTGGTGATGTGGAACGCCTTTTTGACTTTCTCCCTGAACACCTGCGGAAACTCTTTGTGCCAGTCGAAGGCCTTATCGGGATTTGTGTTTGAGATGGGGACTCCTTCTGACAAGGGGATTAATCCCCTTGTTAAGGGCGGGGAGATTAACGAGTTCCCGCACTTGATGTTATTGTTGAGCGCGTTGAGTTTTCGGTTTGGCTTGGCGGTGCGTAGCCACAAAGCAAGTTTAGCTATCTCCACGCTTTCCTCGTTGATGTCCACGCCGTAGAGGTTATTCTCCAAAATAGCGTTTTCAATATTCGGAAATACAAGCGCATCACCATGTAGTTTGGCGTTTAGCTCATCCAACAATCGATGTTCATTTATCAGATAGTCTAAGGCAGCATTCAGGAATGCGCCGCTTCCGCAAGCGGGGTCGCAGATGGTAAGCGC
>JAITVS010000285.1 GCA_031285685.1 Tannerella sp. | reverse complement strand
GAGGTTGTAGCGTTTGCAAAGTTTATCTATTTGGCGATTGGTCGAATGGTCAATACCAATCGTGGTCAAAGACGTTTTATTCTTATTTCGTTCCATATTATAACGTTTTTATAAGGATTTGTTTTATTAATCGCTTAATCAATAGGCGATTGCGGATTAAGCATATAAGAACTTTTATAAAAGTTCTTTCTTTTATCTTGCTGATTAACAGCAAGAAGCCCCGCAGGACAAGAGGAAAGAACAGGACTTGTCCAGTTTCCTCTTGCTACATTGCAAGCGAATAGAGAGCCTTAAAAATGAAAGCTTAAACTCTACGGCTTTCACCTTTCAATGTGATGAAGTTAAACATCGCTTTGAGGCGGTCGCCAATCATTCCGCCGTAGAACTCATCGGACGAAAGTGTAGCAAGAGTGAAGTTGGTTGTACCATGTATAAGCGTTCCTACATCGCTTCTTAAGCTCAATAGTTCCGATATGGGACGGCTAACGTTTCCATAATCCATTACTGTTTTGGATTCCCTACCAAATTCGTCAATGATGAGTGGTCGCTTTGCAAATGCACTTGCCGATTGCTTGATAATGTGTTCCTGCAATTCCACCGACTTGATAAACAAAAGCAAAGGTTGGTTCAGGCTGTACTTTTTCACGATATGGTTGTGAAGCAACGAATAGGTTTCAAGAAGAAGGGTTTTGCCACACCCATATTTGCCCTGCAACAGAATACCTTTATTCAGGTCGCCTGCAAAAGCGGTATTGTTGGTCGCATAGCAGTAGAGTTGTTTTATAATAGACTCGTTGTCTTCATCAATAACAAAACCCTTTTCCTGATTCCTGTTGAGTAGGCAGATGTTTCCGAAAGACATAAACAATTCGCGAAAATCGGAGTAGGCAAGCGGTAGTACAAAATGTCGTCGCCGCATCTTTTCTTTTTCACCGGCAACAATTTCCCTGACATCATTCTGCAATGCCTGATAAAATCCCTGATTAGTCGAAATCACTTCCTGTATGGATAAATCCTTTCCTTTTTCCATGAGAATCTTTATTATTAGAATTTTTGTCTTTAGTCTTTATATAGTATGGTGAGTGTTTAAGGTCGGACTTAGGTGTCAGAATCCGATACTTAGTTTTAACCCTATGTCCACCTCCGGCAACGAAGTCCAACAAGTCGGCTTCCTTCAGCCGTTCCCGAGAAGACTTCAATACCTGCAAAGAGATATTGGCATTGGCAACTATTCGCTTGTCGGCAAATTCTATCCACTCTGCCCAAAACGAGCGGTTTGCCAAATGAATCAGAAAGAAATAGAGGCGAGTTTCGTTTCCGCTGAAGTTCTTCTGTTCATCCACTCGCCAAAAATTGGCGATTAGGTCAAACAGATTCATCGCCCTGCGGTTTTACGTTTGCTGTACTCCGCCTCTGCATCGGATTCTATTTCAGCCAACGTTTTCTTTTTGCCTTTGGCGATACATTCCAGTAACTCGTCCTCAAAAAAATAGAGTTTCTTTCCGTTCTTATAACAAGGGAGTAATCGTTTGCGCACAAGCGCGTAAACAGTGGGCTTGGCTTTGCCGATTATCCGGCAAGCATCGTCAATGCCAACAGGCACGCGCTTTTGAGGAACAACAGATATCTGTCCCTTTTCTACCAAAGATTTGATTACGGCTACTTCGCTGACTAAATGTGCGACTGCTTTTGGCAGGTTTTCAAAAGAAATTTCATTTACTTCCATAATGATCGTTTTTAATGATTATGGCGCAAATGAAGAAAGTGTTTTCACCGTGTTTCACAACACGGAAAAAACACTTGGAAAACACTTAAAATGGTGGTAAATCGTGATGTTTACTGCTCCGAAAGGCTTTCTTGAATCTTGATAATGCCCTTTAATTCGTCATCTTTCAAATGACGTTTGATACTGTCAACTTCTGCATCCTTGAATATACAGGGAAATACAATTTTTAAGAAGTAGGCAATATCCATCTGATTTCTCGGTTTGGAATAGTTCCAAATATTCCAACCAAAGTGGCGAAGGTCAATAGCTGTTAGTTCTTTGACCTTTACTGATTTCAATTCTTTCGTATCCAATTCGTTGATATAAACCCGTAAGTTCAGGCAAAGTACATCAAGATGTTCATCCGAAAGATAGAGTGCGAAAGATTTTCGGGTATAGTTTATCGCTATATTCAGTATATCTTTCTGTTCCTTAACTCTATTACGTTGTTGTTCGTTCCGAATTTCTTCTAATGAAAGTTGCTCCTGTGTATCGGGATGTACTTCCTCCGCAATCATAGGGACTTGTCGGCTCTCAATCTTCTTTCGGAAATACGGTATCTTGGAGAGCCTTTCTCCAATCCAAGGGAATAGTAGATTTTTCAAGGTCAATTGGATAGACAAGAAAATGACTATTGCAACAGCAATGGCGACAAGGAAAACAATGTTGGCAGAGAAATTATCGAAGCCCAATGTTAATGTAGATAATCGAGCCAACATTGCAATGCAAATCGCCGCACATCCGCTAAGGATATAAAGGATAGCGTATTCGAGTTTTCTGTCGTCCATAAAGGGTATTAGTTGTTTTTGTTGATTAGATTGATGACAACTTTTACCATCATGTCTTTTTCTTCGGGACGGCTTTCGGCAATCATTAGGGTAAGGGCGACAAGTGCATTGTTGCCAATTCGTTTTGTGCCATCAGAATGGTATAATATACCGTTCCTTTCCATAAACCACAAAAATAGAAAAGCCGCTATTCGCTTATTCCCGTCGCTGAACGAATGATTTTTGGTTACCAAATACAACAGCATAGCAGCCTTTTCTTCCACACTTGGATACAATTCTTGCCCGTCAAATGTTTGATAAATGGTGCTGATCGAGCTTTTAAACGATTCATCTTTCTCGTTTCCGAACAAATCACTACTACCAAATCTGTTTTTTAAATTCATAATTGCTTCCATTGCACTCTCGTAAGTTGCATGGAATCTTTCAGCTTCTGTTGTTTCTTCGACAGTCAATTGCTGGTAGTCGTATTTATCCAATGTATCAAGAGCGTAGGTGTAATCTGTGATAACCTGTAATAATCCGGTGGCTTCATCGGCAGACAACTCTTTATTATCAATAACGTTTGCTAATAGCTTAACGGTTTGTTTCAACTCATTATATTGTTGAAACTTCATTTGGTCATTGATAGCATAGCCTTTTACGAGGTACTCTTTCAAAACGTTGGTCGCCCAAATACGGAATTGGGTAGCATTTTGGGAATTGACACGGTAACCGACAGATATAATTGCATCTAAATTATAGAACTTGGTTTGATATACTTTGCCATCGCTGGCAGTATATTCCAAAATAGAATGAACTGAATTTTCATCCAACTCTTTATTTGAGAAGATATTTTTAAGGTGCTTTGAAATAGCTGGTTGTTTGACCGCAAACAACTCTGCTATCTGCTGCTGCGTCAGCCATACTGTTTCTCGTTCTAAGCGAACATCAATGTTGGTTCCGCCATCTTCCTTCTGATATATTATTATCTCACCTGTCTTCATAACTTTCTTATTTTAATGATATTTTATTAGCAGATTCTCGCTTCTTAGAATTTACCAAGTCAGCATAAATCTGTGTAGTAGAAACATTTTTATGCGTAAGCATTTTACTCACTGTATAAATATCCGTTCCCAGTGCAATTTGCAATGTTGCGTATGTGTGCCGAAAGCAATGAAATGAAATTCGCTTTGTTATTCCGGCGCTTTCTACCCAGTTTTTTAACGGTTGGTGTGTCATGTGTTTTTGTAAACCTTTGAAGACTTTTCCGTTACTACGCTTGCCGCATAATTCCAATGCTTCATCACTGATTGGCAGGGTGGTTTCCGTTTCGGTTTTCTCCGTTCTAATCCTCATACAGTAACCACCTTCGCTGGCCGGAATAATTTCCTCCCATTCCAAACTTAAAATATCACTGATTCGCAAGCCAGTCATGCAAGAAAACAGGGAAGCCGCTTTCAATACCGATATGTTACATGGAGTGTTGGCTAATGTTTTTACTTCGTCCAATGTCAGATATTCTTTCTTTACGTCTGTTGTATCAATAGATTCCAAAAAATCATTGAGATTCTCTCTGAAGAATTTTTCCTTGTGAGCAATCTTTAATAATGCCCGGAAGGTAGAGAAATAACCAGCTGCCGAATTTTGAGAGATTTTGTAATCCTTATGTGCTAATTGTTTTGTATTTAACAGATAATCCCTGAATTTATTGCAAAGTTCAACTGTAACATCGCCGAAAGTACATTTACCTTTTACAAAGTTGCTGAAATGCTGATGTACTTTCATCCATTTCTGGTCTTTCGTTTTGGCTTTCATTTCAAAATAAGATAGGAAGTCGGCTTTCTTTTTGTTCTTGTCTAAAAACCCAAATTCTTCGTTAATAAGCGATTGTACACGTAACCCACGGATGACTTCGGCTTTCATCATCATTTCGTGATTAAATTCTCGTTCAATTTCATTATGTGGCTTAGCGTAAATATAAATGCCCAAAGATTCCCGCCGGGTCATCCGCATGGTGAACGGATCGCGGACAGGCGGGTAGAAGTCCAAATACAGGCTTTCTTTAGCGCCGACTACTTCTCGCTTTCGCAATGTCACCTTAGGTATTGTTGCCATATCATACTATAATTAATGTTTCAAATAACTTGTCTAACTCCGGCTTCGATATTTTGATATATCTCCCAGCTTTGATTTTCGGGATATTATGAAATTTCACCTGATAATACAACGAGTCGCGTGTTAGGTTGTATTTTTGCATAGCCTCTTCCACTGTATAATATTCTGGTGTTGTATAACCTTTAGCTTGGTCAAAATGTTTTTGGGAATAGAAAACATTTTTCCCTTCCTTTCTACGAGGAATATTTTGTTCGGAAGCAAAACTGTAAATGGCTTGCAGAGATAAGCCATATTTATCCTGAATATCTTTTACGCTATACCATTCTTCTATATGTTGCATATTGCCAAATCCTTTTTTCTCAAAATATCGGTCAATATGCTTCTTGCTGTAATAACATTTACCCCTTGCCAACGTTTTCGGGATATTGTGTTCCTTGACTATCTTATAAATCCATGATTCTTTCACCTTATACTTTTTCTTGACTTCCGAAAGGGTATAGAGTTCTGTGATTGGTTTTCTCTCTTTTCGTGGATGCGCCCTATATTGTTCGGATTCATTAAAAATCATGTCAATGTCCGCTTTTCGGATGAACGTTTTTCCATTTGTCTGAAATGCTTTCAATGTGCCATTGTGTAAATAACGGTAGATAGTAACCCGCCCAACACTCAATAGAAAGGCGGTTTCGGAAACAGATAAATACTCTTTGCCTTTTATTTTTTCATACCTTTCGCCGGCTTCCTCAATACTTTTCACAGTAGCATAGTTAATACCTACTATATTATACTGCGTTTTCGTTTCTATCGCATACAGTTCCTTCGCTTTTTCTCTCTTTTGGGCTTTATAGGCTCTCGAATTGCACGTATGGGAACAATACTTGGTAGTCATTTTCTGGGCGGTGAATAATTGATTACACCACTCGCATCTTTTTTGTATTTCGATGTTTGATTTCATTATTTCGCCCTATTTTTGTTTTACTGTGTTCCACCATGTTTCATGGTGTTTCAATTCTACATCATCTATGAATTAACAAATGCAAATATACAACTATTTTTTGAATGCGATACAAATACGATACAAAAATCATCGCAATATCTCATATTATCACAAAACAAGAATAGTAATTACAAAAATAAAAGTCACTATATTATAGCGACTTAGCGATTTTTAGTGATGATTTCAAATCATTGATTATCACTACCTACTTTCCGATGCAGAAATTGGCAAATATATTTCCTAATATTTCGTCATTATTGATTTGTCCTGTTATTTCTCCGAGATAGTGTATACATTCTCGTATGTCCTGGCTAAGGAAGTCTCCAGAGATGCCTGAGGTGAGGTTTTCTATAACTCTCCGGATTGCATGGAGGGCATTCATTAAGGCTTCGTAGTGGCGGACATTGGTAACAATTATGTCGTTTTGGTTTATGTCGGGCAGAGAGGCAGCTCTTAGTAGTTCGTGTTGAAGACTTTCCGTATTTAACCTTTGTTTGGCTGAGATGTATATGCGAGCAACGGGAAGATTGCTCAATAAGTCTTGTTTTTTGTTGAGTTCTTCCGGAGTAAGAAGATCGGACTTGTTGAATACCAGCACCAAGTGTTTGCCTTCACTACGGGGAACAATCTGCCTGGCCAACAATTTTATGTCATTGGCCGGAGAAGTTAGGTCGATCACCCAGAGAACAATCGATGCCTGTTCCAGTTTTCGGAAGGTTCGTTCAATGCCTATGGATTCAATCACATCGGAGGTTTCACGGATGCCTGCGGTATCGATAAAACGGAAAGTGATGCCCGATACGTTGATTGCATCTTCAATCATGTCACGCGTAGTTCCGTGAATATCGGATACAATAGCTCGTTCTTCACCTGCAAGCAGGTTGAGGAGGGTTGATTTACCGGCGTTTGTTTCTCCGATAATGGCTACAGGGATACCGTTTTTGATTGCGTTGCCCACGCTGAAAGAGTTTGCCAGCTTATGAATAATCCGTTCTATATCGATTGCCAAGGTTTTCAGGTGGTTGCGGTCGGCAAACTCAACATCTTCTTCTGTGAAGTCGAGTTCCAATTCAATCAGAGAAGTGAAATCGAGCAGTTGGCTGCGCAGTTTGGCCAGTTCGTTACTGAAACCTCCCCGCATCTGGTTAAGCGCCAATTTGTGCATGCCGTCGGAGGTTGAGGCGATCAGATCTGCAACAGCTTCCGCCTGGCTCAGATCCATTTTACCATTTAAAAAAGCCCGTTGCGTAAATTCACCGGGCAGTGCCAGACGAGCTCCTTTTCCTATAAGCAATTGCAGGATGCATTGTTGAATATAGACAGAACCGTGGCAAGTAACCTCTACCGTATTTTCTCCCGTATAAGAATGAGGGGTACGGAAAAGGGCAACGAGCACTTCGTCAACGGTTTGTTCCCCATCGATGATTTCCCCGAAGTGTACCGTGTTTGCCGGAAACCCGGAGAGCGGTTTCTTTGAGGGGCTTGAAAATACTTTCCCGGCGATCTCGATGGCCTCTTTCCCTGATAACCGGATAACGGCAATGCCTCCCGAACCGGGTGGGGTAGATATCGCACAAATTACGGATTGGTCGAGCATGATAATTTCACCGATTATGCATCAGTAAAGGTATGAGCTCATATTCTTGCGTTCCCAGCCCAATTTTCTCGGCATATTCCAGCCCTTTTTTCCATTCGGTGTCCGGATGAACCAGACAAAACTTGTCGATACCTTCCAGGTGTTCGTTAGAATGGAAGTCCGTAATCCGGTTATTCGGTAGGACAGGGGCGGAGATCACCATATCGGCGCATG
>JAITVS010000134.1 GCA_031285685.1 Tannerella sp. | reverse complement strand
CTGCGTCGCCCTTATGGACATCGTACTCTGTCTGCTGCGGTCCGACCCCTCCGGTAAGTACTTTAATAGTGCCAAACTGCATAACATCATTGCTCGCCCACACGGATAAAAGCGCAGGCGTCTTTTTACCGCTGATCATTTTAATCCCGTTTTCTTCTGTTAATTTATAAAATACCGCCGCCTCTCTGGATTCAAAACCCTTTGCTGGGAACTGGCCTAGCTCACTTCTCATTCCTGCCATTCTCATTCACCTCTCTCGTCATATTTGTATGTTTTTAAAACTCCGGTATACTCAAGCGGAGGTCCATCCTCATCCCATATCTTGGGCGCCACCACATAAAGCATGCGAGCTTCTTCCTCACCGAAGTTATAACCGATATGGGGACAGCCCTTGGGCATCAAAATCCCCTCGCCTTGCCTAATCTGCATCACCTGCCCGCTTTCTGGCTGAAACATCGTCACCTCACCATGCATGACATAGTAAATCTCGTCTCCGGCATGTACATCCGCCGGGTCAAAATGAGAGCCTGGTGAAAGCTGATACTCTCCGACCGTCATATGATCGGTGCTGGCTATCAGCCAGTTTAAATCACTTGTTTCCGGAAATTCCTCGGTATACAGAAACATCTTTAAATCGTTTTGTTTTTGAATGCAAGGTCTGCGCTCGCCTCTTTTATGGGGATAATTGCAGAAATAATCCAACGTCTTTGTCATAATTGTTTCCTCCCTTCAATCGTTTAAATTCTTCAAAATCTCTTTGATGTGGTCCCAAACCATTTGTACGGTTGTCCAATTCAGACGTTCCTTTGTAGTATGAACATCATAAGCTTTTGGCCCGAGTGAAATCATTTCAACGCCGGGAATTTTCTTATGAAATAACCCTAATTCCAGACTTGAATGAGATACCTCTACATTCGGCTCATACCCATATAGATTCTTAAATGCCTTTTTAGCCGTTGCCAACAGTTTGGAATCCGGCATATACGGCCATTCCGGGCAATCAGCAAAGGTCTCTACTTCCGCTCCCATCAGATCCGCAAGGTCGCGGATTTTCTGAAGGATGTCGTACTTTCTTGATGTGACCGCGCTTGGTATTGTCGAGATAATATTGACAATACCATCTTTTGTCTCAATAATCGCGACTGTATTTGAGCTTTCAACCAATCCCGGTATCTCAAGGCTCATGCTCTTCACTCCGCAGGGCAAGAGATGTAGCGCCTTGCATATTTTCTTGGTGTCTTTATATATAATCATCTGTTCCGGTTTTTCTGCCGGCATCATGGTCACTTTGAGTTCCGGATCTGCAATTTTATATTCATTAGTTAATTCCGCGGCCACTTCGCCAACAATAGCGCGAATCTGCTCTTCATCCGACTTTTTGATGCCGATTAAACTCTCCATATTACCGGGAATCACATAGCGGTTGATACCGCCGTTCAACTCGGTAAAATGAACTTCATGCTGCAATGCGATACGGTTAACCAGACGACCGTAAGTTACCAGCACATTACACCGCTCCAGATTGATATCAAACTCTGAATGCCCGCCCAACCCGCCGGTTATGCTTAAATGATAAAAAGCCATATCATCGGTAACCTTTTCATAATGCACCGGAAGTCTGTAGTATGCGGAGATATCTCCCGCACAGCCGGCAAAAATGGTATCCGGCTTGTGCCAGTTAAAATCCATCAACCGTTTCCCTGTAATGTTCTCAGGGTTAAACACAATCCCGCCGCGTTTCCCCACTTCTTCCTGAACCGATATGATACACTCGATCGGCGGATGCGGGATATCAACCGATCCCAGCACACACATCATAAAAGCGACGCCGACGCCGTTATCCGCACCGAGCGTTGTCCCGTCTGCGCGTATATAATCACCGTCGACCACCAGCCGAATGCCTTCGGTCAGCATATCCTGCTCCACCCAATCCTCTTTATCCAGAACAATATCCATATGTCCATGGAATAATACCGGTTTGGCGTTTTCATAACCAGGCGTCCCCGCTTTTTTAATCAGAAGATTATAATATTCATCTTGATAAGCTGTCATCCCCCGATCTTCGGCAAACTTTTTCAAATGGTCACTAATCTTCTTTTCGTGATAAGAGCCCCTTGGAATTGAACTGATTTCCTCAAAGTACTTAAAAAACTCTTGCGGCTCAAGGCCTTTTAACACTTGCATAGTTAGATTCCTCCCTTTTTGTAAATATTATTTATAATATTTATAAATTTATTTTACTCCTCCTTATTTTAAATGTCAACATATTATTAATTATTCAGCTATTCTTATAATTTTTGCAATTTTTATTGTTTATTATTTACAAAATATAAAAAATTATTTATAAGACACAATTATATTTATAAATCCACAAAAAAAAGTTGGAACCTTTCCGTTCCAACCACAATGATACTTCTGATATATTTAATTATATTTCTGCAACCGTCTCTCGTTCAATCAAGATTCCATTTACCTCCACTTTTACAAATGCTGTCTCTTCCTTTTGCATGGTACGAATCAACTGTTCGACCGATTCTGCGCCAAAACGGCCGCGCGGCAGTTGAATGGTTGTCAGCCGCGGCTCGACCAATGTACAGATCGGCCTGTCATCATAGCCAATCACCGAAAAATCTTCTGGAATCCGGTGTCCCAATCGCTTCATCGCTTGAATAGCGCCAACTGCAACAAGATCATTATCAGCAAGAAAGGCCGTCGGCAATTTACGTTTGTCTTTTCCTGTAAGAACAATCGTCATTCCAATTTCGGACTTCTCATGTGGATATCCAATATTATAACAATACTGCTCTTGATTTTCCATGCCAAACTGCCGCATTGCCGCAAATGCGCTATTTCTGCGCTCGACAAAACTGTTGATGTCAAGCCCGCTGGTTAGATAACCAATTGTTCGGTGTCCCTTGTCATACAGATATTTAACCGCGGTATAAGTCCCCTGTTCGTTATTGACCTTCACTGAATTAATCTGCTTATCAACAAAATAATTATCAAACAGCACAAATGGGATTCCCAGTTTTTCAAAATAAACAACTTCCTCCTCGTGCATCTCAGTTGCAAAAATCACATATCCGGCACAATTGGAATCCCTGATATAGTTTATCTGCTTCTCAATCTCCCATTTTTCAATGGTAATTACAACCAGGTTATAGCCATGTTGACGGGCGGTCAGTTCAATCCCGTCTAAAATCAGTGGAAAGAAGGAGTTCATTCCCAACAACTCGCCGTTGTTTTTATAAATAATAAAGCCAAGGGTGCTGCTTTCATCCGCCAGTTCCGGTTGCGATTGGAGCAAATAACCATAGCCAAGTTCTTTAATTTTCTGAATCACATTTTCTCTTGTTTTATCACTGATACCTGGCTTTCCATTTAATACAAGAGATATCGTCGCCGTAGATACGCCCAGTTCCTTGGCCAAATCCTTTGCCCTCACCATCACCTCATGCCTCCATATACATGTTATGTGTATAGTGTATTATAAATAAAATTTATAAATCCGTCAACATATTTATGTTATGGCTTGAACAAAAACTCTTGACAACATCTATTTGAAAAGAAAGCGTCTGGCGAAACACAAAGGTAATCCATACCGCAAACTGGAACGTGATAACAATTACCACATTCCAGTAAATGAAGCTAAAAGAACCTATCGCCGTCTTGCTGAACAATATATAGACTCAGAGCGAACACTCACAGAAATCTGATTTTGTATAATTAATCTGCGGTTTTATTAAAATTCTTTTAGTACTTAAAATTTTCTGCAATTCATTTTCTATAAATAGAATGCAAAAAAAAATTGAAAAACTACCTTGACAAAACGGGTTTTTGGAAGATTATTGGGCATATATGAGCTGCCATATTTATATGAACCGCTACGCCGCCCCAGTCGGAAAGCCTTATATTGATTTGCTGGAATTGGTGAAAAACAAAGATTATTTTGTCATTACCACGAATGTTGACCATCAATTTCAAAAGGCCGGTTTTGATAAACGCAGGCTATTCTATACACAGGGCGATTATGGGTTATGGCAATGTTCCACGCCTTGCCATGATGAAACATACGATAATGAAGAAGCTGTGGCGCGAATGGTAAAAGAGCAAAACGATTTGCGTATCCCGGCAGAGTTGATCCCCCTTTGCCCTAAATGCGGAAAGCCTATGTCCATGAACCTCCGGTGCGACAATTCATTTGCCGAG
>JAITVS010000120.1 GCA_031285685.1 Tannerella sp. | reverse complement strand
GCCTTGTTTGCTTTTCTATCCATACCGCAAATATACTAATTAATCATTTGAATGCCAAATAATTGAATGTGTTTGTCCTGACTTTTGCGCTCGTTTTTTTAATCTGTTAAAGTAGAATTACAAATATCATTTTAATCCGGAAATTATGAAACTATCAAAATTAACCATACTAATAGTCGGTGTTCTGTTGATTTTTCCAGGATGTTCCGATTTTCTTGAACCTCAGATGAAAGGTTCGACAGATTTGCAACAACTGATTTCTTCTCAGCAGGGGATGCTTACTGCCGTCAACGGAATGTATAAACCGTTGCAGCCGATATACAAAGGAAATATGCAGCTGGTGCTTGAATTGGCAAGTGATGACGGATGGGCATGGAGAAATGCTCCGGAAGCGGACCTTTTTATTGCGGAACAGGATTATACGAATGTTGCGACTATATGGCAGCAGAATTATCTGGGTATTGGTCGTGCAAATGTGATACTTGATAATCTGGATCATGTAACGGATTTTGATTCGGAACAGCTGAAGCAGCACTATGAAGGACAAGCTAAATTTATGCGTGCTTTTTATTATTTTAATCTGGTCCGGCTATACGGGGGGGTGCCGGTCATTTTGCAACAGATAAAGCAGGCGGAAGATGCACAGGCGCCGCGGGCATCCATTGAGGAGGTTTATGCGCAAATAGAGAAAGACCTGGATGATGCGGAACGCCTTTTACCGGCAGAATACAATAATAGTGCCGGTTCTGAAACCGGACGTCCGACCTCGTCTGCTGCAAGCGCTTTGAAGGCACTTGTATATCTCGAAATTGAAGAATGGGATAAAGTCATCACATCGGCCGATAAGGTGATTGGAAAAGGGGTGCTGATCGATTATGCAAATAATTTTAACGGTACGGCCGAAAACGGAAAGCAGGCATTTTTTGAAGTGCAATACGGAGGTGTGACTACCGCAACGACTACTAATTTAAGTACTTCATTTTCACCACAGGTTTTTCCAAGTGGGAGCGCTATGATATTGCCTACTGATGACAACCTGAACGGACAGGGAGGAGGTCCTTCTTCGGGAGGAGGGTTTGTACAGCTTTTTGATGACAGACCTGATGATAAACGCAAAGATGTTATTCTTCAGACATACGGTCTGGCTAATTTCCTCGAACCGGATCAACCTGACGGAACCTTGTATTATGTAAATAAATATTATAATACGGTTGATCCGGCTGGCCTTAGCACATGGAATTTTCCGCTGATTCGGTATGCCGAAATATTACTGGCAAAAGCCGAAGCTTTGAACGAGAAAGGATATTCAGCGAGTAGTGATGCTTTTCAGTTAATCAATCAGATACGTGAAAATTCCGGACTGGAGGTGATAACAGCCACTCAGCTAACCACTCAGGAAGAATTCAGAAATGAAATTATCAGGGAAAGACGGATAGAGCTGGCGTTTGAGTGCAAACGTTATTTTGATCTCAACAGATGGGGGATTGTCGAAGAAGTAATACAGAAGCAACTGGATTATATGAATCTGAAATTTCCGAAGAGTAAGATGATCACGCATCCGATTACGGGAAAACCTTATTATCTTTATCCGATCCCTGCAACGGAGTTTGTCAATAATGCAAAACTCGGCGAGCAGAATCCCGGATATAAATGATTTGCTGAGCGGTTTGTTTTATTGTTTAATATTAGTCTGATATGAAGATGAATTGTTTTAATTGCTTGAGTATGAAAACTTATTGTTTTGTGTTAATGCTGGTTTTGACGTCTTCATGTCAGACTAACCAATCATTGTATGTTTCTTTGTCCGGAAATGATACCTGTCCGGGAACAATCGAAAGTCCGTTTGCTACTTTACAAAAAGCGTTGGAGGTAGCCCGGACGGAGAAGGATAAAAATGTTACCGTCTATCTTAGGGAAGGTACATATTACCTGGAAAAACCGATTGTTTTCACTTCAAAAGACAGTCGTACGGAAAATGCCGGCCTGATATTGACTGCTTATGAAAAGGAGAAAGTCATTATTAGCGGTGCAAAAAGACTTTCGTCGTTGGAGTGGGAGGATTACAGGGATGGAATCCGGAAAGCTGCTGTACAGCAGGAGCTTATTTTTGATCAGTTGTTTGTGGACGGACAGTTACAGCATATGGCGCGTTATCCCGATTATGATCCTGATGCACGTTATTATAACGGAATTGCTGCAGATGCGATTGATCCCGAACGGGTCCGGACCTGGGAAAATCCGTCGGGAGGCTATGTACATGCTTCGCATCGTCATGAATGGGGCGGATATCATTGGGTGATTAAAGGGAAGAGTGATAAAAACGAACCGGAACTGGAAGGTGGATGGCAGAATAACCGCCTGATGGGCATGCATCCGGAAAGACGTTATGTCGAAAATATTTTTGAAGAACTGGATGTTCCCGGAGAATGGTTTTACGATAAGAATACAAGCATTCTTTATTTTTATCCTGCCCGGGATATTGATTTAGCCGATGCAATACTGGAAACACCACAGATCAGTCATTTGTTTGAGTTTCGCGGTAATGAATCCGGCCCGGTTGAATATATCCGTATCGAAGGATTGGAATTGACACATACCTTACGCACATTCATGGATACCCGTGAACAGCTTTTGCGTAGTGACTGGACGATATATCGCGGCGGAACCGTACTGATGGAGGGCGCCCGCTTTTGTTCGGTCAGGAAATGTTTCTTTAATACGGTGGGAGGTAATGCCGTCTTTTTCAGTAATTACAACCGGCACAATGAAGTGTCGGGATGCCATATTGCCGATGCCGGAGCAAGTGGGATTTGCTTTGCCGGAGATCCGGAGGCCGTACGTTCCCCAAGTTTTGAATATAAGGAGTTTGTGCCTGTGGAAGAATTGGATCGTGAATCAGGTCCGAAAACCAATAATTATCCTGCCGAATGCCTTGTATATGACAATCTGATGTACAGGCTCGGAAGGGTCGAAAAGCAGGTGGCCGGAGTTCAGATCTCCATGGCTCAGGATATTACCGTCAGCCATAATACGATTTATGATGTGCCGCGTGCCGGCATCAATATCAGTGAAGGTACATGGGGTGGGCATATTCTTGAGTACAATGAAGTCTTCAATACGGTGCTGGAAACGGGCGATCATGGTTCGTTTAATTCATGGGGACGTGACCGTTACTGGCATCCTGATTATGCAACCATGGCGGAAATTGTAAAAAATCATGCCGAATTGATTTTGTCGGATGCTGTTAAAACGACCATTATACGGAACAACCGGTTTCGTTGTGATCATGGGTGGGATATTGACCTGGACGACGGTTCAAGTAATTACCACATATATAACAATGTCTGTCTGAACGGAGGATTAAAACTACGCGAGGGATTTCAGCGGGTTGTGGAAAATAATATCATGGTAAATAATTCATTTCATCCCCATGTATGGTTCCCGAACAGCGGAGATATCTTTGTTCGTAACATTGTCTCAGCAGCCTATTTTCCGATCCGGGTGAATGACTGGGGGACCGAAGTGGATTATAATGTTTTTCCTGACAAAATCTCATTAGAGAAAGTACAAAAAAACGGAACGGATCAACATTCCGTATACGGGGATGCAGGATATATAGATCCTGTGCATGGTGACTTCAGGGTAAAAGACGGGTCGGTTGCTTTATCCGTAGGATTCAGAAATTTCGATATGGATAAATTCGGAGTCATATCACCGGAATTGAAAGCCCTGGCTAAACCGGTACCGATACCCGAACTGATCCGGTTGGATGGAAATGATGATGACGTTCAGGAAGTAATGGGAATGAAGGTGAAGAATATTACTACGTTGGGCGAACGCTCCGCCGCGGGGCTTAGTGACGTTTCCGGTGTCTGGATTATTGAAGTTTCCAAAGAAAGTCCTGCGGAAGGAGTTCTTCAGTCCGGTGATGTTGTTCTGCAGATTAACCGGAATCCAATCAAAAATATCCGGGATATGAGAGAAGCGTTGATTAAGGTACAAAGCAGGATTATTATTACAATATCAAGGAATCAAAAGGAACAGGATATAACTGTTTTAAGGTGATATCACTGTGTAAGTTCAATTTAAATAATAGATTATGAAAAAAAAGCATACTATTTTGTTGTCGGTAAGCAGTCTTGCGATTCTGACGGGATGTAATACAAAAACAGTGGAAAATCCCAATATTATATTCATCTTGGCGGATGATATGGGATATGGGGATGTCTCCGCATTGAATAAAGATTCGAAAATCAAAACGCCTTATATTGATAAAATGGCGGAGAATGGAGTTGTTTTTACGAATGCCCATAGCAGTTCGTCTGTAAGCACTCCGACAAGATACGGTATTCTTACCGGCCGTTATAACTGGCGGTCTACGTTGAAAAACGGAGTATTGTACGGATATGACAAAGCGCTGATCCGGCCGGACCGCGTAACAACAGCTTCGATGCTTGGAGAGCAGGGGTATGAAACGGTATGCATCGGGAAATGGCATCTGGGGTGGACATGGAATAATATAGAGCAGGGTCCCGACAGTGTTGATTTTTCCAAACCGATTACCCATGGTCCGACAGCTATCGGATTCGGTTACTTTTACGGTATTGCGGCATCATTGGATATGCCTCCCTATGTATATGTGGAAAATGAGATGCCGACGGCCTTGCCCGACAGGATCACCTCCGGTAAAGGGATGCAGATGTGGAGGGAGGGACCTACCGCTTCGGATTTCGAGCACAGGAAGACGCTTTCACATCTGATAGATAAGGCTGTCGCATATATTAATAACCGGACAAAAAATAAACCGTTTTATTTATATCTTCCGTTACCGGCGCCGCATACCCCCATCTTGCCGGATGAACAGTTTCAGGGCAAATCAGGACTGAACCCTTATGGCGATTTTGTGATGGAGGTCGATTATATGGTGGGCAGGATCGTTGAAGCATTGAAGCATAACGGAATAGAGGATAATACATTCTTGGTGTTTACAGCCGATAACGGCTGCAGTCCTGCAGCCAGGATTGAGGAATTACAGGAAAAAGGGCATTATCCCAGTTATATCTATCTCGGACACAAAGCGGATTTGTATGAGGGCGGGCACCGTATACCATGCATCGTGCAATGGCCGGCACGTATAAAACCCCATGCTGTAGACCAGACTGTCTGCCTGACCGATTTCATGGCCACATTTGCCGCCGTAACCGGTTATGACCTTAAAGATAATGAGGCCGAAGACAGTTACAATATACTGCCTTTACTTATGAATACATCCGCCCGGGAAACGATCCGGGAAGCTACGGTGCATCATTCCATCAACGGAGAATTTTCTTTGCGTCGCGGTGACTGGAAATTGCTGTTTTCACCCAGTTCCGGGGGATGGAGTTTTCCGCGTCCCGGAAGAGATACTGCCATTATACGGACATTACCTGAAATACAACTCTATAATCTGAAAACAGATCCGGAAGAAGCATACAACGTATATAAAGAAAATCCCGGTGTAGTTGGGGAATTCAGGGATATCATGATCAGATATATCAGAGACGGCCGCAGTACTCCGGGTATCCCTCAGAAAAATGAAGGCGATCCCGAATGGGGTGAGAAACTTATCGAAGACTGGATGAAAACTGTAATATGAAATAAATATGAAAGATACTTAAATCATATTTATATGAAATGTGTTTATAATTAATTTAAGCTACTTTTGAAATCCAAATACATCTAATACCAAATTTATTATGTCGAGTCGTTTGAAAAAAATGATGCTTTTGCTAGTCGCAGTTGTCTGTCTGCAAAGCTTATCCGCACAAAATTCCGCTCAGAAGAATCACGATCAGAAAATGAGTTGGTGGCGCGAAGCCAAATTCGGAATGTTTATTCACTGGGGGCCGTATGCTCTTTACGGTGGGGTATATAACGGTTTTGAACAACATCGGGGTGGTGCCGAATGGATCATGAACCGGTGTAAGATTCCTGTGGCGGAATACCGGGCCAAAGCGAGTACTTTTAATCCCGTTAAATTTGATGCTGATTCTATCGTGCGTTTAGCCAAAGAAACCGGAATGAAATATATTGTGTTTACAACAAAGCATCATGATGGTTTTGCCATGTTTAAAAGTGACGCAAGTGAATTTAATATTGTCGATTATACTCCTTATAAAAAAGATATTGTAGCTGCACTGGCAGAAGCCTGCAGACGTTATGATATGAAGCTTGGCTTTTATTATTCCCAGTCGCAGGATTGGTGTAATGCCGGAGGAGCGACTGCACGGAAGTTGATGTGGGAAGGATGGCCAAACCGGGATTCCGTACGTATCAATAATTATACGGAAGCGAATAACGGGGCATGGGATTGTCTGCAGCGGGATGCTACATTCGAGGAATATTTTTACCGCGTATCACTTCCCCAGGTAAAGGAACTTCTGACAAATTACGGAGATATCGCTGTTGTTTGGTGGGATACACCCATGTCGATATCGGATAGTCTGGCCGGAGAACTGAAAAGTGAACTGGATAAGTATCCCCGGATCATAACCAACGATCGTCTGAAACGGCCGAACTTTCCGGGCGATTACAAAACGCCGGAAGGATTAGTGCCAAGGGCTGAGGATATTGAAGGTGTGGATTGGGAGACCTGTATGAATATCGGTAGTTCATGGGGCTATAAGAGTTGGGATAAAGCATGGAAATCACCCGAGATACTGATACGAAATCTGATAACGATTGCGGCGAGAGGTGGTAATTACCTGCTGAATATAGGTCCGGATCCCGAGGGGCTTGTACCCGGAGAGGCTGTATCCCGCCTGAAGGATATGGGACAGTGGATGAGTATATACGGGGAAGCCGTTTACGGAACACAAAGAAGTCTGCTTACTCCGGAATGGGGCGAATGTACCCGTAAAGACGGAAAAAGCAATACAACGCTATATCTTTGTGTGTTTGACTGGCCGTCCGACGGAAAACTGCTTCTTGATGTACAGTATAAAGTGAAAAGTGTAAAAATGCTGCATGATGGTAAAAAACTGACGGCAAAAAACACCAAAGAGGGACTTGTGATTGATGTTCCGGAACAGGCTCCGAACTCCATTGCATCGGTGATTAAACTTGAACTGAATGCGAAATTGCCGGCAACCCCTGTTAAGTCAAACACAGCCCGTTACTTTGAGATTGTGGATGAAAAGAACTGATTAAATAACAATACGATGAAAAAAATAATAGTATCCCTTTTTGTTTTTTCTTTATTTCATACGGTCGTTTTGGCGCAGAATAGCGGCGATGAACAAGGTATGGAAATTCCTGAGGACCTGCAATTGTCCCAGGATAAGGAAGCTGTAAAAAAAGCCTATGAAGGCTGGTGGTCGGAATCCCGCAAAAATATCGATGAACGCATGGAATGGTATAATGAAGCCAAGTTCGGATGTTTCATTCATTGGGGAGTCTATTCAGTACCGGGAGGTATCTGGAAAGATAAGAAAATAGGAGGTTATACCGAGCATTTGATGCGCTCTGCAAAAATACCGGTAGCCGAATATAAGGAAGAGTTGGTTAAGCCGTTCAATCCGGTCGACTTTAATGCAGATGAATGGATTCAACATGCCATTGATGCCGGAATGAAATATTTTATTGTGACGGCCAAACATCATGACGGTTTTGCGATGTATTTCTCGGATGCTTATCCGTACGATATGCGAATGACTGCGTATAGCCGTGATCCGATGGCGGAGCTCCGGGAAGCGGCCCGGAAACACGGGATAAAATTCGGGTTTTATTATTCGCAGGCATTTGACTGGGAACATCCGGATGCTCCGGGTAACGACTGGGATTTTCCGGATCATCCGGGAGGCGATAAATTGGTTGGTGGCAGGGACTGGTGGCTTACGATGCCGGAATATCTGATGAACGCGGATCGATATGTTGTGGAGAAATCAATTCCGCAGGTACAGGAACTGATACGGAAGTATGACCCTGACATTATGTGGTTTGATACCCCTCATAAGTTACCGTTATATCAGAACATCCGGATCCTGGAAGCAATCCGTGAAGTGGATCCGGAAAATAAAATTGTGGTGAACGGACGATTGGCGCGTTTTGATGAGAGAAATTTCGGCGATTATCAGAATACAGGTGACCGGGCTGCTTATTTTTATCCGGTGGAAGGTTATTGGGAATCGATTCCTACGACAAATGAATCATACGGATATAGTAAGGTGGATCCGTATCGTAAACCTGCAGTGCATTTTGTACGCCTGCTTGCTTCGGCAACATCCAAGGGCGGTAATATTCTGATGAATGTAGGCCCGATGGGTAATGGAAAATGGGATCAGCCGGATATTGACGTGTTTAAAAAAGTCGGAGACTGGCTGAAAATATACGGGGATGCCATCTATGGAAATGTTAAAACGGATCTTCCCCTGCAGACCTGGGGAGTTACTACACGTAAAGGAGATGTCACCTATCTGCATGTGTATCATTGGCCAAAAGATAACAAGCTTATTGTCGGGGGATTGACTTCGGATATTTCCGGCGCCTGGATTCTATCGGATAAGAGTAAGAAAATGCTTGAATCTTCACGAATCAATCCAAATGATGTGATGTTTGAGTTGCCCGGAAATGCTCCTGATACAATGAATACCGTTATTGTTATGACATTGAAAAATCAAAAGGAAAGCTATCCCGTAAGACTACTTGATTCGTCAGGAGAAAACATCCTTTATGCTTTTGATGCGACCCTGAACAGTAAAGCATTTGGTTTCGGTGACGGAAAACCGAACCGGAACTATGTGAACAACTGGAAAAGCAATGAACAGAACCTTCAATGGAAGTTCCGTTTGAATAAAGCCGCCGGTTATAAGCTGTATTTACAATACAACACCGCTTCAGCGGAAGATAAAGGAGCCGTAACCATCGATATTGACGGAAAGAAACATGAGATAACATATACTCCTTATACAGAACGTCAGGGAACAAATACGGTTTATGTGGGAGAGATAAAACTGGAAAAAGGCGAACATGTTATTACATTGACGGGTAAAGAATATCAGGGTGACGAGTATATTTATCTGTCTTGTTCGATAGCCCAACGGACGGCCTTTTGACTCCGAACGATCCATTATTGGCTTTCGACTACGATCACCAGAGGGGTTTACAGCCTGTAATACTTTCCGAAAGGAAGCGTTTCACCTATGCATTTACGAACATTTGCTTATTAAGAATCAAATGCAGATATATTGATTATTATATTTCAGATAATGGGCTATAATGCTGAAATTACGTGTGAAATTTTCGAATTTTATTATTTTATTATATGTAATTTAAATATAATGCATATATTTGTTCGAAAATCACGGTGATATGATAAAAAGGAACGCTCATAATTTTTTGGTAGATGAAATCTTTAGATTATTAGGTTCGTTTGCTATTAAAGATTTTATTGTGTTTGATGAAAATAATCAAATATCTGATCATATATATGAATATTCTCATCACTTTGATGGTATAGTGTTTTCTGTTTGCACCAAAGGGTCGGCACGATTTAAAATAAATCTGCAAGAGTATACTCTCTGTTCTAAAATGATTGTGATGATTTTACCAAATATGATTATTGAACCAGTTGAAATATCAGAGGACTTTTTTTTAAAATCATTATTTTTTTCATTTGATTTTGTTGCTGACTTACCATTATATTCTGATTTTGATTTATTTGAGATTATAGAAAAAGACCCATGTATACTTGTTTCTGACGAAGATTACCGGAATTTGTTGAAATTTCATTCCTTTATTGCAGAACAAAATAACAGGAAAGAAGAATCTTCTTTTCAGGAGATTGCTAAGGGTCTATTATTAGCCTTACTTGCAGAAGTTAGTTCATTGTATTCTGATAAAGAAAATGTAAGTATACAAACACAGTCGGAAAGGCTGTTCGGAAAATTCTTTTCATTAGTACGAAAACATCATAAGAATGAACGAAAAATTGCTTTTTATGCTACAACATTATGTTTGTCTCCTAAGTATTTATCAAGTAAAATAAAGAAAAAAACACGTAAATCAATTTTGGTATGGATTCATGAAGCTGTAATAGCATCAGCCAAAATTCAACTAAAATCATCAAATGAAACCATTGAACAGATTTCTGAAAAATTAAATTTTACTGATTCATCCTCGTTCTGTCGTTTTTTCAGAAAACATACCGGAATGACCCCTCTTCAATACCGTAAAAAATAGGAGTTAAAAAAGAACTTCCTGAAAACGATTAATTGATCGCTTTTGTTAATGTCAATAACACAGTTTAATAGAAGAAATACCTACTTTCTGATGTGTCTACTCTGGATCATCACATTGTGAAACATTTTCGGTATTGCCATAAATAGCAGCATTTGTTGACACTTCGAAGCCGGATTGAAATTCGATGTATGTACCTGCTTTATAAGAAACAAGTCCGTTATTAACGAATTGGGAAGTTGTAATTGTTTGAGTAGCACTATTGTTTTGAAACGACCCGTTAAATGTGCCGGACAAAGTTATTGCAGTCGGCACACTACCCGTTTGAAAGTAAGAACCGAACCAACCAAGAAATTGACTGATTTCGTTTTTAGATTGTTGACAAAACCAAAGATTAGCGTCTTTCATCCCTTGACACATTACTGATGCATTCACTTTCCCGCAATCACAATCGTTAGGATTATCATATGCGCCTAAAGTATGCCCGATTTCATGTGCTGTTGTTTGATACATTTCCGGTCGAAACACACTAAATCCATAGCCTCTCCCATTACCCATCGAATGTAACTCGCCTGCCCATGTCAGACCACCAGTGCCTGCAACTACTTTTCCTGTGAACAAATGAGCAAGTTCACGTGGTATCCCTGCTCTGTTATTCTCCCATTCCGTACTAAGTTGATTTAGTAATGTACTATTGTGTGTAGATGTATAAGGTTGATTTGAAGTGGTAAAAACATTTTGGAAAGAGACAGCAAATCGCAAACCAAAAGTTGATTGGTAAAGCCCTTCAATAATATTCAATATTGAAAAAATATAGCTATAGGTGTTTGATACACTACTTCCCATATCCTGGTAAAATTCATAATCGGCATCAGTGGCAATTATTAATCTATATGCGCAGGGTGTAGCTCTTGTTGAAATATTATTCATCATATTTGTTTCAAGTCTTTTTCTTCCGTCTATTTCCGGAACCTCCAACGCATCGTTGATATAGTCGGCATTATTGTCAATAATTATATCCGATTTCTTATATGCAATTAAACTGTTATCGGATTTGTTATTTGTGTAATCTTTAGCGGGTCTGATAACATAGTGTTCCTGTTCATCCAATATAACACCATAAAAATTATCTTCATCAATTGTAAATCGAACGATTTGATTATCGGATGTTTTTCCTTTAAACGTATTAACGACGAATGGTTCATGTTCAAATTCACCTTTGTCTGTCACATACGTTTGCTTATAATCAGGCATACGCATATCATTAAATTCCAATTCAATAGTCCAATCCAATTGCTTATCAATACAGATTCTAAACTGACCTTTTCCTTCGTTATAAAGTTTACTTATAATTTCTCTTTTATCTATCGTAAAAACCGTATAATTGCTTAAACGCTGATCTAAAACAGCCTTGTCGTTTCCTGAAAATGCGACTTTATTATTAACAGATGGAACTATTTGCGAATTAGCTGTTCCAAGACATAGAAAAGCTATTATCACTATTAAGAAAATATTATTATTTTTCATACGATTATTTATTTTTACATTAAAGTAGTATGGAACTCGCAGTAAATTTTATCATCGCCTTTAGCTAAGGCTGACCTTCGGTTGGCGTAAATAGTGTTTGCATGCTTCGTTTCATATAATTTTTATTTAGTTGGGTTTGAAAAGTTTAATTTAATTTTCATTTCTTCCCACAGCATAGTTTCCCAAAATAACATTTCATATTCTTTATTACTTAAACCCTTTGAGATTGAATCGGCCTCTTCTTTAGTAAGGCTATCATACCACATGACTCGATCCTTAGAAGGTGATATATTTCCGCTTACATAACCATTTGAAAATTTAAGTACTGAGAATGAACAGGTAACAACGGTAAAGTCTTCTTGTTTTTCTAATAATTCTTCATTGCCTGGGGGAGTGTTTGACAAACCCTGGGCTTGCATTAAAAGCATTAATACAGTGTCCTGATTGTCATATATAGACAATCGATCAAGCCGGTTGGTGTTTTTTCCCATTCCCCACACTCTAATAGTATCAGCGGTTGATGGAAAATTACCTCTCAAATCTTCAATTACTTTGATGTCTCGACCGTGTACAATTGTATCCAGAGCAACCCCTTTAATAAAGAAAATATCTTCTAAGAAAATATTTTCACTTTCATGATAATTTTCTATAAATGATGCCACAATACAATCCGCTGCAGGAAAACTCGCAGGAAAGTCATGGCTTTCATCATTTTGTTTATCAGCCTCTGTCGGCTCTGTTTCAGCAGGTTTATTATCAACGACTTTGTCATTGCCAGAACATGAACACCATAAAAATATGAATATGGATATTGTCAATATATTAACTAATTTCATGTCTTTGGTTTTTTAATTTGTTAAGATCATTTTCTTCGTGTCAACTTTATTACCATTGACTACGAGGGTATAGATATAAGTTCCCGCAGGTAGTTCATTGGCTGTAATCTTGACCTCGTTAGACGAGCCGGTCAACGTGTAGCTCTTAACCTGAGCGCCAGCCATGTTGTACACATACAGGTATGCAGATGAGAAGTTTTTCGGTAATTCATAAGCGATTGTAACGCCATTTGATGACGGATTAGGCAAGTTCTGATACAAGACGGCGCCGGAAACAGAAATAAGATCGTTACCGGTTTCACCATCCGCAGAACGGACAGCAACCTTGCTGTTTATCTTATTTTCCAATTCGGCTAAATCCTTTTTTAAATCTTTGAGACTTTCTACAAGTAAAGGTATCAAACCAATGTAATTGATAGACAACAAGCCATCATGGTCTTCTTGTACCAATTCCGGTAACACTTCTCTCACTTCCTGAGCGATGAATCCGAATTCTTGCTTATACTCCTTTTCAGATAACGATATTTGCTTTTCGTATGATTTTCCCGATAATTTAAGCACCTTGTCTAAATAATTATACCGAGTGTCAGCCAAATCCGTAATATTTCTTTTTAATGTTGCGTCAGATGATACTTGAAAGCCATTTGCGCTAAGAGTTCCATTGACTTGTAATGTATAAGATAAGGTCTGATTTACAGTATATCCGATACCAACCCTTCCGTTTCCATCAATAAGTATCCGTTTCGTTGTATTAGATTCGTTATGCCTAATGTCTAAATTGCTGCCGTTAGCTTCTATAGCCCAATTTTGGCCTAAAACTATTTTGGGATTAGAACTATAGCTTGACCAATTAGTCGGTTTTGGTCCTATAAACAAATTATTATTTCGATATAATAATTGCGCGTTTATCGAGAAAAGACTTGTAATGCTTAATAATGCCGTAATCAGCATAAATTTTAATGCTATTATTTTCATATTTATTTGATTTATAGTTTATCAGTGAATTTGTTGGCGTTAGGGTTTTATTTAATGACTTCAAGACTGTTGTTTTCCAATTCGATACTGTTTTCCAATTCGATGATTTTACGTTTAACATCCTTGATGGCTTCTACAAGCAACGGAATAATGCCTATATAATTGACGGACAATAATCCGTCGGCTTCCTCCTGCACCAATTCAGGATACAATTCCCGCAGCTCTTGAGCAAGGAATCCGAACTCATGAATATAGGCAGCCTTATTTCTTTCATTCAATTCGGCCAAAACCTCCGTAGCATTTTCCCGCTTTACTTTTCCTTGTGCTACCATTTCAGCTACAATACCGACATTCCCATCCGGATATGCAATTTGTTTATCATACAACTTTCCGCTTAACTTATCAAACTTTTCCAAATACCCATAACGGCTGTCATTCAAATTTGTAATATTCCTTTTAAGAGTTTTGTCGGATGAGATAATAATATTCCATACCATTATCTGACTGCCATTTACATTTACTTTATGATTAGTCGTATTTTTTACTCCACCCAGCCCGACTTTTCCATCCTCACCAATAAAAATTTTATAGTTACCCCAATTGGAGTTAGGCCAAAGTCGCCAAAAGTTTAGACCATTTTCATAATTTTCAATACCCCATTGCTGTCCGACGATTGTGTTCAGATCAGAGCCTGCACTTTGCCATTCATTTGGCTTTGAGCTAATAAGCAAATGCTTCCCATTGTTGAAAGAGATCTGAGCCTTCACAGAAATAAGGCTCACAGCGGCAAGCAATACCGTAATTAACACTTTTCTTAATTTTTCTCTTTTCATGATTTTTTATTTATTATTTAAGTTCGCAAGTTAAAACTATGCACTTTAGTGCAAGGTTTTGGCTTTTATGCAATTTTGTTATCTTTGCCTACAAATCAGTCTTTGATATCCTTTTCTATTATTTCTATATATTTATCTATAATAAAACATTCAATGACTTTTGCATTATATTCATCTGCACTTTCCACACCAATCCTTATAAATAACAGTTTTTCTATATAATAACATTAATTTTATGCAAAATTATTACATATCTCTCAAATATTATTGACGATTTGGATGAAATAATGTGCAAAAAGTCTCAATCTGTAAAAAAGACAAACTTTGTCCGCAAGGGACGTGCCGGGGATTTTCTGAATTAACCGATGAAAATACGGAATAAAGAAAACAGGAACAGTGACATGATTCCTATTGCTTTCAGATGGGTTCTCAGATCTTTTAATGCTTTGGAAATATGACTTTCAACGGTTTTTTTGCTGATGTTGAGGGTTTTGGCTATTTCTTTGTTTTTTAATCCGGAAATACGGCTTAATTTAAATATTTTTTTACACTGGGCAGGTAGGGTTTCTATAAAATTCTTTATCTGCTCAGATGTTTCTTTCAACAGTAAGGATTCCTCCTGATGAGATGAGATGATTTCATCGGAAAGCAATTGGCCGGCGTCGCTTGCTGTGATATCAATGCTCGGTTTTCGGGCTTTCAGGTAGTTTATCGAACGGTTATAGACTGCTTTGAATAAATAAGGTTTTATCGGCTGATCATAGTTAAAAGTATCCTTGTTAATCCATAATGACAGAAAGACATCCTGTATGATATCTTCGGCTTCCTGATGATCATTTACGATTTTGTATGCATACGCAACCAATGGTTGATAATAGGTGTTAAACAGATATTGAAAGACGTTTAATCTTTCTTCCAAATAGCTATTGTGGGAAATCTGCATAAACACAAACTCGATTTTGTTCTCAACTCTCAAAATTAATAATAAAATTCATAATATGAGTAAGTATTTGAAAAACATTTTTCTATATCTTTAATGAATATCCGGCACCCCGCGATCGAAGGTCACTTTGCTTCACTTCGTAAAAGCGATTCACAATTCAGTATCGAAGCAGATGAAAATAGATAAATTTATTTTGGCATTCCTCCCGGTTTGCGTTATATTTGCATCTGATAGATTAAAATGAAATAATATGGGAAGAATGATTCGTTTTTTAATGTTGGCCTTGGCTTGTATACCGGCAATATTGTGGGCTGATGATGATCGTAAATATCTGGCGGGTGCAGTGCCTGAAGTGGATGGAAAAGTGGTTTTCACAAGAAATTTTGATTTGCCGGGAGTTGATCAGAATTCAATCTACGAATATGTATACAACTGGTTGGATAACCGGATGAAGGCAAACGGGAACGGAAGCCGGATTGCTTTTTCTGAAAAAGAAAAAGGGCAGATCGTGGCTTCAGGTGAAGAGTATCTTGTATTTTCAAATAGTGCTTTATCGTTAGATCGTTCGATGATGAGCTATAATCTTGTCATTTTATGTAAACCCGGAAAATGCGAAATGCAATTGGAGCGTATCCGCTATAATTATGAAGATAACAAGTACACGGCTGAAGAACAGATAGCTGATGATGTAGCATTGAATAAGAAGAAAACGGCTATTTATCGCGGATATAAAAAATTTCGCGTGAAAACCATTGATTATGTAGATGAACTGTTCGACGGCGCGCGGATAGCGTTTGGTATCAAAGGGGAAGATAAACCGGCTTCACTGATGGCTACACAGACTCAGCAGGCAAATGTAACTCTTTTAAGCCAGGAGGCTCCTGTTACTCAGACAGTATCCGCGACGAATACCGCGCCCGTTCAAACGACGGAAGCGCCGGCCGTTGCTACGGTTGAAGCCGCTGCATCTGCATCATCTGCCGCTCCGGTTATTACCGAAACTGTGACACCGGCCGAACCTCCTGTAACGACCCGTCCGTTAGAGATTTCACAAGTGGATATCTCCGCTTCACAAGCGATATCGCAAGCTATACCCCACACCGAATCATCTTCTGCTCTTTCAGGTTATAAACAACTGGCTCCTGATAAAATACCCGGAAATATTATAAAGATGTTGAACGAAGATTGGATGCTTATAACAGCGGGCACGGACAGTAAGTTTAATATGATGACAGCCAGTTGGGGCGGACTCGGGGTACTTTACGGCAAACCGACGGCAATCTGTTTTATCAACCCGACGCGTTATACTTATCAGCTGATGGAAACGAACAATACCTATACACTGACATTTTATACGGAAGCCTATCGTGAGGCCTTGAATTATTGCGGTTCGCATAGCGGGCGTGATGGCGATAAAGTAAAAGGTTCCGGTTTAACCCCGATAACGACGCCTTCCGGTAGTAAAGCCTTTTCGGAAGCATGGTTGATCATCGAATGTCGCAAGCTTGTAGGTCAGTCGCTGAACCACGATGCGTTGTTCGACGAAAAAATAAAATCGGATTGGGTAGGAAAACAACTTCACAAAATGTATATTGGTGAGATCATCAATGTGTGGGTGAAGTAGTATTTTTAAATGAAGGGAAATCTATCTGATGGATTAAATGAAAGAGGCTATCTCAATGAAAATGAGACAGCCTCTTTCTTTTTCATATTATTCTTCTGTTTCGGACTGAGAATGTGTTAGTAAATACCGATATAGTATTGTTCGGAACCGGTTCCGGTGATGCTTGCTCCTAACGTTCCGTTAGCACTTTCCGAGTTGATATCAAATATATAGATATTTCCATCTACTCCGACAGGTGAAAGAGCAATATAGATTTTTCCGTCACGAATTACCGCATTCTGATATTGTGTCAGCCATAAATCATCGGGTACATTCAGGTCTACCGCCGTACCTTTGTTGAAGTCCATACGCGCCAGTTTCCACATGGAAGAATAACTCGGTTCGCCTTGCGGGTCTACGCCGATCTGGATTTGTTCTTTGCTCAGGTCTTCGTAAGGAATATAAGCGATACCGTTTCCTGCGTAGAAGAATCCGTTGCTGGCAGCCGGTTTGTTTATTTTCTCGCTTAGGTTGAAATCGAAAGAAGTGTATTGTCCGTTCACGAGTTTCACGATATGTACTTCATCATTACCACTGACCATCTGCAGGATTTCACCGGCTTCGTTGATGTGTTGTGTCGGCGTACGATAACCGTTTGAAGCTCCGGCCACGTGATCTGTCATTACCACAGTCGCGTTTGCTAAAGACGGATAGTCAATGACCAGTGCACAAGCCTTGTCTACTGTTTCGTTTTTATTTGTCAATGGGTTATATTTGCGAAGTCCGGCTCCATAATACAATTTTCCGCCTGATAATACCGGACAGTCAATGCGGAAGATATAATAACCTTCCTTAGCCAACTCATCGCTGATTGATACATTAACCGAGTCGTTGTAACCTTCGACCATTGTCATTGTTTCCAGATCAAGCATGCCGATGCTTGCCGTCATTTTATGACCCAGATAAGTCGTCGGATCTGCGTTGTCTTCATATTGTGCAGTAGCAGAAATATAATGCACCGAACCGATTTCATCATTCAACTTTGTGAAACGAACAGTCGATGTTCCAAGAGGGACGGATGCATCGATGCGTCCGACCCGGGTGTACTGATCAGCACCTTGATATGTTAGTTTTTCAATGGTGCCTACTGTATAGTTGAGGCTCCAGATAGTAGAACCGTCCGACGATACGAAAATACGCGCCGTACGCGATGATTCCATTTCGTGGCCGATACGTGGGCTGATAGTACCCGTATTCAAATCAGAAACGCCTTGTACCAAAGTAGCTGAGTTGGATTCCGTACCACTGGCAAATGCAATGTGAAAATCGTTTTCTACAGTAGGTTTCGGAGTCGGATCTTTGTCATCAGAACAAGCTGCAAGGCTCAATGAAATAACGCCGGCAGCTAATAATTGTGGAAATTTTAAAAATCTCATCATGTTGTTTATTTAAGAAATTAATAAATAGTTAAATAATAAAATAAGTCAATTTGATATAGAAAGCTCTTCCCGGTTTTTGAAGTCCGTAATTGTCGTAAATTTGTTGATTTGAAATGTTTTTAGCATCTAAATTCATGACAATTTTATTTCCCGGAAAAGCGTATGTCATACCCACATCCATCGGATATTGTGTAGGGATGTATTTCAGGTTGGCGGAACCGACGTTTGACCAATTCCTCAGGAAGCCTTTCACATAGTTTACATTATAATAAACGGATAGCCGTGATTTTTGCAGTAAGATATTTTTCAATGAATAGGAAATATTTCCGTTAAATTTAAACGACGGTTCATTTGGTATTTGCGTACGATAGTAATTGTACGGATGTCCTTTATAGTCGTATTTCGTATTGAACAGTACATTGAATTTTGAAATATTAAAACGGAAATTGAGTTTCTCGTCGTAATTATAAAAAATCTCCGCATCGATTCCTTTTGTTTCAACATCCTCTAAGTTTGCAAAAGCAGACCATTCATCGCGGGAACCGAACATTTCGCGAATCATATTCCGGGTGTCCCGAATGTACACCGATGTGTTTATTCCAAAAGAATGAAGGGCAATCGCATGATTGAAGTTTATACCGAGATTGGCGTTCCAGCTCTCTTCCGGTTTCAGTTCGGGAGCCGCCACCACGTCTTGTGTCGTATTTCCAAACAATTCATTCTCATTCGGCATACGTAGCGCTCTTTCGGCCGATCCTAATAAATATAAATTGGGAAATAAAGCGTATGAGAGCGTCAGACCATAACCGCTTTCACTCATATTAACCTTGGAGACTGTAGTCTCATATTCTTTTGTATCGCTGTTGATATACGGCTCATGCGAAGTAACCCGCTGAATATACTGTTTGTAGAATATACCCGTTCTCAATTTTTCGGAAAAAAGGGAGTTTTCATATGTGAAGGCCATCACGTGTTTTTGCAGGTCGCGTATATCTTCCAGCATTTGTTGTGCTACAGGCCGATATTCGTCGGACACTTTTCTTTCAAAGTCGTTGAACAGGTAATTGGTGTGGATGGTATGATTTTCATGAAGGCGATATTCCAGATAAGCGCGTATCATATATGTATATTCCCTGTTGATTGCTGCTGTTTTCGATGTACTGTTGGCTTCGGCGCCGCTGTTGTACATAACATAAGATCCGTCCGGATATCGAATCGGACCGGCCCAATCGTACATGATACCGACAGTGTCGATGTTCTGTCTTTTGAGATCGGAGTAACTGGTCTCGATTTTCAAAGAAAGCCCTTCGGTCAGAAAATCTTTCTTATCGTAATTTAAAGTCAGCACATTACTCCGACGTCTGTGATGTCTGTTTCCATACACCACCTGCATGGTTGTTCCGTGTTGATTTTCTTTATAATCTTTGGAAAAAACGCCTCCGACCATAAACTGATCCGCCCATTTGACATCCGTAAGACCGATGCCGAATTTGCCACCTGCCGATTTGTACGCGTCATTGAAACGTCTGACTTTCTTGCCATTCGATTCTGTTATATTGCCCTGATAATCTTTGAAATAGATATCGTCTCCCCAGACTTTGTAATCATTGTCGCTATAGTTGTAGAATGCCGATCCGTCGAACGTCAATCCTTTTTCGCTTCGGAAACTGCCATTGGCATTCCATTGGTGTGTATTGAATGAGCCGAATGAATAAGAGGTTGTCAGTGAATTTTTTCTTCGTTTTTTCAGTACGATATTAATCGCGCCACCCAAGGCGTCTTCGCCTAAATATCCCGGCACGACACCTTTATAAACTTCTATCCGTTCGATCAGCGCCGGAGGAATGCTGCTCAGCGAAAAAGAAGAACCGTAATTTCTGGCGGGAATACCATCAATGAAAATCTTAACGGCATCGCCCGAAAAACCGTTGATATTATAGCGGGTGCGAGATCCCAAGCCGCCATCCTGCCGAATTTTTACTCCGGCTGTACGATCCAGTAGTTCGTTTGTCTGCACGGATTGTACGGCAAGTTTCTGGGTTTCGAGCACGTCGACCGCAAGTCCGCTTATCTGCATTTTAGCTTTGGTTGATCTTCCTGTCACAACCACTTGTCCGATCTCGATAATGGAAGGTTCTACTTCCAGAACAATAGGTTGTGACTGGCGATTCAGTTCAATCCGGAATGATTTGTTTTTTATTTCAATGGAACTGACTTCGATTTCATGTTTTCCGTATTTCACACCGGAAATTTTGAAATTACCGTTTTCGTCTGTTTGTGAATATTTTTTGAGGCTTTTTATGGCAACAATTGCATCCGGGACAGGATTCCCGTCATTGAATTTAACCTTTCCCGTTAGTGATGTTGTCTGCGCAACGGCAGAAATAGAAAAACAGAATAAAAAAATCAGCAATATATTATAATATCTCACGATGATTGTACATTAATTAAATTAGAAATAGTTTTAAAGATATAAGCCCGTGAACTGTCATTGTTAGTTTAATAAACTATGAATAAATCATTCTATGCCATGTAGTATTTTAGTTTACAAAGGTCGGGTTTGTGCATAATTTAGCCAATACCAAATAATGGGGGTATTTGATGTCTTGAGCCGGGGCTGTGTTTGTTTTTGTACCATGTAATAGTGATAAGCGTTGGGCAAACTTTTGTTTTGTATTGTACTCAACTTGCATTATATTTAGCGAACGCTGAAAATAACCATGTCTTGGAAATAAAAACAAGTGAGATTTGTTTTGTATTCCCCCCGGCTTACGTTATCTTTGTCCTCATTAAAATTTTTACGATTAACAGATTATGGCGGACGACAAGAAAATTATTTTTTCAATGGTGGGGGTCAGTAAGATCTATCCTCCGCAAAAACAAGTTCTGAAGAACATCTATTTATCCTTTTTCTATGGTGCCAAAATCGGCATTATCGGTTTGAACGGTTCCGGAAAATCGACGCTTCTGAAGATTATAGCAGGCCTTGATAAAGACTATCTGGGAGATGTTGTTTTTTCTCCGGGATATACGGTCGGATATCTGGAACAGGATCCCAGACTGACTCCCGGAAAGACAGTTAAGGAGATTGTGCAGGAAGGGGTTCAGGATACGGTTAATCTGTTGAAGGAATTTGAGGAAGTAAATGAGAAATTCGGTGATCCGGATGTATTGGAAGATCCGGATAAGATGGATGCTTTGATGAACCGCCAGGCTGAATTACAGGATAAAATAGATGCATTGGATGCATGGAACCTTGACAGTAAACTGGAACGTGCGATGGATGCGCTTCGTTGTCCGCCGGAAGATCAGGTGGTAGATTCTCTTTCCGGAGGAGAACGCCGTCGTGTGGCTTTATGCCGTTTGCTGTTGCAGCAACCGGATGTGCTGCTGCTTGACGAGCCGACCAACCACCTCGATGCCGAATCGATCGATTGGCTGGAACAACATCTTCAGCAATATGCCGGTACGGTGATTTGTATTACCCACGACCGTTATTTCCTGGATCATGTGGCAGGGTGGATCCTGGAACTTGACCGTGGCGAAGGTATTCCCTGGAAAGGCAATTATTCTTCCTGGCTGGATCAGAAAACGCAGCGTATGGCTCAGGAAGAAAAACAGGTAAGTAAACGCCGTAAAACGTTGGAGCGGGAGCTTGAGTGGATACGAATGGCGCCCAAAGCCCGCCATGCAAAAGGAAAAGCCCGTCTGAACTCATACGAGTCGCTGCTTAATGAGGATCAGAAAGAGCGTGAAGCAAAACTGGAAATATTTGTGCCGAACGGTCCCCGTCTTGGAAATAAAGTAATTGAGGCTCATCAGGTAGCGAAAGCATTTGGAGACAGATTGCTTTTCGACGATCTGAACTTTATGTTGCCTCCGAATGGAATTGTAGGGGTTATCGGGCCTAATGGCGCCGGGAAAACGACGCTCTTCAAGATGATTATGGGCATGGAAACTGTGGATAAGGGTACGTTTGAAGTGGGTGAAACCGTGAAGATCGGTTATGCCGACCAGACCCACAGGGATATAGATCCGGAGAAAACGGTTTATCAGGTAATTTCCGGAGGAAGTGAATTCATACGTGTGGGAGGTAAAGAAATCAATTCGCGTGCGTATCTCTCCCGGTTTAATTTTGCCGGAGCCGATCAGGAAAAACTTTGTAAAGTATTATCCGGTGGAGAAAAGAACCGCCTGCATCTGGCAATCACGTTGAAGGCCGAGGCAAATGTTTTGCTGCTCGATGAGCCGACCAATGACATTGACGTAAATACGCTTCGTGCTCTTGAAGAAGGATTGGAAAGCTTTGCCGGATGTGCCGTGGTGATTTCCCACGACCGTTGGTTCCTCGACCGTATATGTACGCATATCCTTTCATTTGAAGGAGACTCTGAGGTAGTATATTATGAGGGCACTTATTCGGAATATGAAGAATATAAGAAGAAACAAAACGGATACACGGAGCCTAAGAGGATCAGATATCGTAAATTGATTGATTAATTTAAAACTGATATGATTATGAAAAGATTTCTATTTTTAACGGCAATGGCTGCCTTTCTGTTTTCCGTGGATTCCTATTCACAAACAGAAGATTTGTTCAATGGAAAAGATTTATCAAACTGGAACTTTGTCGTGGATGGTGATAAAGCGCCTGCTGAAAATGTGTTTTCGGTACAGGACGGTGTTATTCTGATACACGGAAATCCTTTCGGGTATATGTATACGAAAAAGAAGTATAAAGATTATGTACTGGAACTTGAATGGAGTTGGGTCGATGAAGCTACAAACAGCGGTATCTTTCTGACAATTGCAGCGACTGAAGCCGGAAATCCCTTTCCGAATGGCATAGAATGTCAGCTTAAAGCCGGTCTTGCCGGAGATTTTGTGCTTCTCGGAGGTTCTGATATGGAAGAATATGTGGCGCCTGCGGAAGGACGTCCTAAATTTTCGGTTATCAAGAAACGGGAAGTTTCCAATGAAAAGCCTGTAGGGGAATGGAATAAAGCCAAAATCGAAGTGAAAGACGGAAAGATTACAGCGTATATTAACGGCGTACTTCAGAATCAGGGTACAAACAAAGTGAAAGAGGGCCATATCGGTTTGCAGAGTGAAGGAGGCCCGGTGCAATTCCGGAACCTGAAACTGACCGGATTGTAATAGGGAAACAGGATATGATAAAACGGGAGGGTGAGCATTGTATGATCTCACCCTCCCGTTTTTATGTAACATCGGAAATGCTTCTGTCTCATTTTTTGTCTGATAGGTTGGGACGGATTTATTTCATCTGGTTCAGAGGTTTATCTTTTTTGTCTGCTTTGTCTTTGCCGTCTGTCAGCCATTCCAGGGAAAAAGAGACAACTGTTACGTGATTATTTGTGAAGTGGCTTTGCGTTACTGTTCCTCCTTCATACAGACAATGGATCATTCCGTCGGGTGTAACGGCCAAATCCGAGTATCCGGCTATTCCGGGATCAATTACTTTGGTTACCGGCCACGTGTCTCCTTCGTCATAACTCATGCGGACCGTAAGATTTGTTCTGTGGCGGTTCTGTGCGGAGCGTGGAGTCGATTTCTTTTCTGCCGTCCAGGGATCCTGTCGGCTGTCCGGATTGCAGAACAGGATGCGGTTTTTGGATTGATACGGTTTCAGGCTGTAACGACACATGCTGGCCTCGCAGATAGGTTCGAAAAATGCATCGGCAAAATAGGGTTCCGACCAGCGGGTGGCGCCGTCATCGCTGTATGTGACTAACTTTCTGTAGTTGGAAGACTCATTCCGTGAATTGAACATGACGCGACCGTCTGCTAACTGAATACAACAGGTTTCATTGGGAATAACTGTCGTGTCGTTATCAGGAACGGCCACTTCTCCGGCATTCCAGGTTTTGCCGTGATCGTCGCTATATACCGATACGACAATGGATGGCCTGTGTTTTCTGCTGCCGGTTGATAACCAGAATGGTACGACCAATCGTCCGTTAGTCATTTGTATACCATGACCGGGACCCGGCGCCAGCACGTTCCAGTCGTATATTTTTTTGAAATGATCGATCGCAGGGGTTATATCGACCGGTTCGCTCCAGGTTTTGCCTTCGTCTGTTGATTTGATGTAAAAACAGCGGGCGTAATTTATCTGGTATAGCATGTGTACTTCTCCCGTCTGATAATCGATAACAGGCATCGGATTATCGCAGGGAAGGCTGTCCTTATGGACAATAACCTGGGTTGGCGTCCAGTTTTTTCCACTGTCCGTGCTGCGTCTCAGGACAATATCAATCGGATCCCAGTCGCCTCCTTTCCCTTTGCGGGCCGAACAAAATGCCAGTAAAGTGCCTTTGGGTGTGGCAACCATGGCCGGGATCCGGTAGATGTAATAACCCGCCGTATTAGCTTCAAACAGGACT
>JAITVS010000062.1 GCA_031285685.1 Tannerella sp. | reverse complement strand
ACATACTGCAAAGCTACTCTTTTTTGACTTGCGTCACCCAAATCGGTGATGCAAAATATATAATCAATTCTATTACAGAATATTACAAAATAACCGAAAGGAAAGTGTCGAAGTCAGGAGGCTGCTCATCTATATGATGAGCAGCCTTTTTCTTTTTTAAAAACAAAAAACAGATTCAAAAGTTGTTTTTCACGATAATAAAATATATTTTTGTACTCAATTTGGTAGGAAATGACCGAAAAAGAGAATAATTTGTTAGCAGTATTTGAAGAACGTGTGCATGATTTGACAAAGTTATGCGACGAGCGAAAACGTCATATAGAAGATCTGGAAATATCTTTGAGAGAAAAAGACGAAATAATACAACAAGCGAAACAAAGAATTGAGGCATTACAGACCAAATATACAAGCCTGCTTACGGCTCGCAGACTGGCCGAAGATGAAGAAGAATTTCAGAATGTGCGTAAACAGGTAAACAAGTTAGTGCGGGAAGTGGATACATGCATTGCCCTCTTAAATGAATGATTTATGCCGGACAAAACACTTGATATACAGCTAGAAGTAATCCCGGGAGGAAGGAAATATCCTGTGAAAATAAACGCTGACGATGAAGAGTTAATCCGGGAAGCAACAAGACAGTTGCGACTGAAATTTAATGCATATAACCAGGCTTTCTCCGAAGCAGATTTATCGGACAAAGATATTATGGCTATGGTAGCCATAGATGTTGCAACGAGCCATTTGCGGCTGGAAAGAAATAAGGATATTGTGCCTTTCACTATGAAAATACAACAGCTTAACGAAAAGTTGAAAGATTATCTGAAAGAGCAATAATATCTATCTGAATAAAAGAATTTTCACGCACTGATTATGAAAGCGGCAACGCTTTTATAAACAATGCGTTTTTTATATTATTGTGTAACTAAAAAAATTTATAACAACAGATGAGTGTATGGAATATAATAGCAATCATTATCGCCTTTATAGTCGGTGGATTGCTGACATGGATTATTACACGGGTACTCTTGAAATCCAGGCGCGAAAAGATGCTCCGGGAGGCAGAGATGGAAACCGAGGTGATGAAAAAAAATAAATTGCTGGAGGTTAAAGAGAAATTTATTCAACTAAAGGCTGACTTAGAGAAGCAGGTAACTGCGCGTAATGCCAAAATTCAATCCGCGGAAGCTAAACTTAAACAACGCGAGACCGCATTTACACAGAGGCAGGAAGAGTTGCAACGTAAGAATACTGAAGTCGATGCAATTAAGGAAAACCTTGCTACACAGCTGGTAGTCATCGAAAAAAAACAGCAAGATCTTGAAAAAATACATCAGCGGGAAGTAGAACAGTTGGAAACCATATCCGGCCTGTCTGCCAAAGATGCCAAAGAACGCCTCATTGAATCATTAAAGGACGAGGCCAAATCCGACGCATCCTCCTATATCAACGAGATAATTGAAGAAGCCAAGATGACAGCGAATATGGAGGCTAAGAAAATCGTGGTCCATACCATACAACGTGTAGCAACAGAAACGGCGATCGAAAACTCCGTAACGGTATTTCCCATTGAATCGGATGAAATGAAAGGACGTATTATCGGGCGCGAAGGACGTAACATCCGTGCTCTTGAAGGTGCTACGGGGATTGAAATTATTGTTGATGACACACCCGAAGCAATCGTTCTTTCCGGATTTGATCCTGTCCGCCGTGAGATAGCACGTCTGGCCCTTCACCAACTGGTGCAGGATGGACGTATTCACCCTGCGCGTATTGAAGAAGTAGTCGGTAAAGTAAGAAAGCAGGTAGAGGAAGAAATCATAGAAACAGGAAAACGTACTGCAATAGACCTGGGCGTACATGGCCTTCATCCGGATCTCATCCGTCTGATAGGGAAAATGAAATATCGCTCCTCATATGGCCAGAACTTACTCCAACATGCCCGTGAAACGGCCAATTTATGTGCTACTATGGCATCGGAACTCGGCCTTAACCCGAAAAAAGCGCGTCGGGCGGGACTTTTACATGATATAGGCAAGGTGCCCGATGACGAACCAGAATTGCCACACGCAATATTAGGAATGAAGCTTTGCGAAAAATACAAAGAAAAACCGGATATCTGCAATGCGGTGGGCGCTCATCATGATGAAATTGAAATGCAGACGATGATCGCACCGATCGTACAGGTTTGTGATGCCATATCCGGTGCACGTCCGGGTGCACGTCGTGAGATCGTTGAAGCTTATATTAAGCGTCTTAATGATCTCGAACAATTGGCAATGTCCTATCCCGGCGTTATCAATACGTATGCTATTCAGGCCGGACGCGAATTACGCGTAATTGTCGGAGCAGATAAGATAAATGATAAAGATGTCGAAAGCCTTTCCAACGAAATCGCAAAGAAGATTCAGGATGAAATGACTTACCCGGGGCAGGTGAAAATCACGGTAATCCGTGAAACACGTGCCGTTAGCTACGCAAAATAATCAATCAAAACATTAAAAGCAACAGGGATTGTCCGGTTCGGACAATCCCTGTTGCTTTTTGACAAATCCGATAAATACCCCAAAAGAACTCTTTTTCTGTACATTTTGAACAAAATTTTTCTTTGAAGTCATCTTGACTTTTCATTTTTATTTATTTTGTTGAGAAGAATTACCATAAATGCAATATAGTTAAACGCTTTCCAACTTGAGACAGTTGTGTCAAACCTGTTAAGCAAAGTT
>JAITVS010000420.1 GCA_031285685.1 Tannerella sp. | reverse complement strand
CCCGAAGAGAATATACTGGTATACGACGGCAAGCGCTATGTGTATGCCGCCGTACTGAAAAAAGTGTGGGACGACTTCAAAGATGTCCGTTTCATGCAGGAAAAAGAGTTTACCGACGAACAAAAGCATCCTTTGTATGGAGACCACAGGCGAATGGAACAACCCATATGGGTAAGAGGCATGCAGTATTCCAATGGTATTGATTACGAAAAGGCGACTAATGTACCCGAACAAGTGATGAATGCGACCTATCTGGTTAATCTTGCCATGTTGAAATGCCATTCTTATCCGTATTCAAATATGGAAAAAGGAGATGAGGGACAAACAGCTGTCACTATGCTGGGTAAGAATCATTTCGGTTCTATTCAGGGGCCGTCGGATTTGCACGCGGTAATGAATACCAATCGTGATGCAAAACCGAATACCTACTCTCCTGTTGTGGATCTCGCCGCATCGCCGGTACTGGGAAAAAAGACGATTCTGTTTATGCTGGACGGATTATATTGTGCACGTAAACATTCGTCTTATGCCATGCATTTTCCGAACGCACCGTTTTTCAATAAAACATATCCTTATGCCAATCCCGAGTGGCCTTCCTGTATACTGGCTTCATTAGATGGCGTTGCACTGGATTCCGTTGGGTTGGATATCCTTTATTCCCAAACCAAAAATAATCCGGATCCGGAAAACCAGGGTCGTCCGTGGATGTTGATTCGTGAGAATGCGGATGATTATCTTCACGAAATGGCATTGGCAGAAAATCCGCCTTCCGGAATAAAATACGTGCAGGAAGGAAAGCCGGTTGTTAGCTTAGGTGTTCATGAACATTGGGACAGTGATGAAACACGTAGGTATTCCCGGAATCTGGATACGGCAAACGGAAAAGGAATTGAATTGATATATAATAAAATATGATGCTAAGGCAGATTTAGGGGTTATCTTTTTATTTAAAAACTCCTGAATTTCAACTTATAATTCAGGAGTTTTTTTAATGAATGTTCTTTTAAAACGCATATTATGATATTTACGATTCGAAATTTGAAAAGAAAACGTAAGCATCTGTTCTTATGGATGAGCCTTTTATGTATGATGTCCGGTATTCGGGCGCAGGAGAGTATAACTTTGACTACTACCGGAAATGCGCCTAATGTCATTGCTGTCGGGAATGATACGATCAGCCTCATAAACGGAAAAACGTATGCCTATACGGTCGATACGCCGACAGAATATGGCCTTGTGAATACCGGACTTGAAGTGAATGGTCTGAGTAAGCAGATTGGAACGACAGGATATGCTCCGTTTGAATATTACGTCACAGACCGGTATCGTCAGCGGAAAACGCAGGGATATCTTGCCACGGGAGATGTTTTGGTGGTTACAAACGGGCAAGAGAAAAAGAATTATACGATCCGGATTGAAGAAGGCGCGCTTAACCCCGTATTCAATGTTCATCATCCGATGATGACTGTAAATACACCCGGTGAAGTCGTACTGGATTTTATAGCCGATCAACGTACGCCAAACGCTACAATTCGTTTTTATATACCTGAGGGTGTTCGTGTTACACCGGATAACACAACCGTTAATATCATTGGGCGCGGTGAAGTTACTTTGCGAAATCTTCCGTTACAGTCTATCGGTAGAACCGGAACCAACTATTCTTACAAAAAAGTGGGAAAAGTGGATATTTCATCCGGTGAAAACGTAGAGAACGGAGGAGAAGGCGGACAGATACTGACTTTCACAAACATCGATCTTCGTCCGTCGAATGGTGTCGATATACGCTTACGGATTAAATCCGTCAATCTAACAGAAGAAAAGGAGTATGCTTTCCGGGCGGCCTATACTGTTTCTGCACCGGAAGTGTACCGGAGCTTTGATACACCGATGAGTACGGCTGTTGTGCGCACCGTTTCGACTGTCTCCGATTTTCGCCGGGAGATGTCCGTTCAGTTTACATTGAAAGAAACACCCGATTTGTACCTGAAACCGAAACTGCAATGGTCGATGCCCCAAGGCGCTGGGAAAATCACCCTGATGAGTTCTGCGGATGGAGGTGAAAGTTGGCATAAGAACAAAGATATCAAGAGCAATGCATCCTCTATGATGCCGGATCAACTGACACCGGATGTTGCCTATCTGTTCAAATTAGTGGTGGAAGGAGGAAATAATGCCGGAGAATCAAATACGGTCGGTTTTTATTCGGGAAAGCAGGACGTGAAATCATTTGGAGCAAAAGGCGATGGGAAAACCGACGATACGGAAGCGATAAACAAAGCGATTTGCTCTATACATGAATCGGGCGGAGGGATACTCTCTTTTACGGCCGGAGATTATCCGGTGCGCACGGTTCATTTGAAAAGTAATGTATGGTTGCACGTTGAAAAGGATGCGGTGATCCGTTGCCTTCCGGGTAATGACGCTCCGGAGACGACCTGGTTCAGCGACCGTCCGTATCGGTCCGGCCTGTCGCCGACTGACCCGGCTCCTTATGAAGATCCGGAGAATTATCTGACCAAACAGGATGTGGGGCATACCTATTTCTGTAATACCATGTTTTTTGCCGAACGGGAACGCAATATAAAGATATTTGGAAACGGACGTATCACCGGCGACGGCAACCTGGTTACCGGTGACCGGGTAATGGATAATCCGCCTGAAAAACGGGCGGATAAAATGTTTACTTTCAAACTTTGTTCGCAGATAGAGATCGGCGGATATGATACCGGAAAAGATCTGTGGTATGATACGGAAAAAGACGAACCTTATTACATCGAATCCGGTGGTAAGAAGAATTTCGCGATTGAGAATATGCTTCATATTGATCAGGGAGGGCATTTTGTGTTGCTGGCGACGGGAACCGATACATTGAATGTACATGATACTTATTTTGGTAAATATAACACCGGCAATGCCCGCGATATATACGATTTTATGGCTTGTAACCGTGTTGCTGCCACAAACATCTATTCGAAAGTAAGTTCGGATGATATTGTGAAGCTGGGATCGGATTGTTCCCTGGGTTTTACACGTCCTGTCAAAGACTATAAAGTGCGTAATATCATCGGTGATACCAATTGTAATCTGTTTCAGATAGGGTCGGAGACGGCAGATGATATTCAGGATGTCTATGTGGATAATATCTATGTCCTCGGTTCCAATAAGGCGGGTTTTTCCATTTCAACCAACGACGGGGCGAATGTCAGAAATGTATACCTGAATACCGGACATACCGGCAGGATACATTCCCGTTCGGTAATGCTCCGTACACGCGCTCCGTTCTTCATCTCCATATCGAACAGGGGACGGGTGATCGGTTCGGATGTGAAACGTTTCCGTTTCCGGGAGAATGGTTCGGTAAGAGATGAGTTGCTTTGCATCAATTCGGATATCGGTTCGGTTGAAAATATTGTGATTAATGATATCGACATTTCCGAAGTATATGCAGGAAGTTCGTTCAGGGGGAAACGATGGGAACCGTATGACGGATCCCAGAATGAGGCGACGCCGATCATTGCAGGATACAAACTGCCGGATCCGGCAGATGTGGAAGGAGGTCTTGATTTTACATTACCGAATGGCAAGCATACCGGATATATCACGAAAATTCGTTTCAAAGGTGTTCATTTACTGGTAAAAGGAGGACATCCGGCGGAGGATGCCGGTGCGGTACCCCCCGAGATAGGAGTAGGCCGGTATAATGTGGGTGATTTGAAAATTCAGCCTGCATATGGATTTTGGTTCCGCCACGCAAAAGACGTCGTGATCAAAGATTGCAGTATTGATTGCGAAAAGCCCGACGGACGCCATGCAATCGTGTTGGATGATG
>JAITVS010000359.1 GCA_031285685.1 Tannerella sp. | reverse complement strand
ACTAATTTTTCCGAAACAGAAGTAAAAGTTCCTGTTAGAATTATTGTTGCACAAGATACAGAGTTTGAAAACATCACTGTTAGAACTAATACTCAAAATGGATTAGATACAAAAGACCTTGTCTCTATTAATTCTATTCAAAAAGATATTGAATATGAATTCTCACAAAAGTTATTTTTAGGCAAGAAATTTTATTATAAGCGGCAAAAGTCTAACGAGAAAATTTCTGACGAGATTGATTATGTCGTACAAGTAGACGATGTATTAAGAACTGTTTTTTCCACTTTAATGTTGAGACCAGACAAGGTGTCCGGATATTTTGATAGAACTACTTCGAAATATATAGACCAAGTTTTTGACGAATATTTTATTAAACTATATACAATTCTTACCGTTCTATATAAATTGGTGGAGGATTATATAGATAGTAATGACTCTTTGTATAGTCGCTTAAAATATCATATATGTTTCTTGATTTATAAATTTACAAATAAAGAAAGTGATTTGTCTATTATAGAGTCGTATTTAAGAGATTCAGACAAAGATAAATACACTGAAGAAGAAATAATGAATTTAAAAGAATTAATAGAAATAGTGCATTCAAATATCTATTTATCAATCAGCAATGAAGCAAATCTTGTTGCACTGATTAAGTATGTTATGCAAAAAATAGCAGACAATTATTCTGCATTGTTAGATTTATCAACAAAAGAGAAAGAAAAAATTATTTACAAAGCTGTCACGCAACTGCCAAGAATTCGTGTTACTCCGGTATTTAATAATTTTGATGATATTTTTACAGATGATTATAAATCAATATTGAATAACAATGCCACTATCTAAGCCCCAAAAACAAAAAATATCTATCGAAGTAATCAAAACTTTGGTAACGCGCTTTGAAAGTTTTCCCGAAGATGCTTCCAATAACAGGAATGCGCCTTTTCATGAAGCCTTCTTAAACGCTTTTTCCGACAAATTGCAGGGAAAGGTTTCCGATGTACCGTTTTTTATCAGTCTAAGCAGTTGGTTACAAGGTTTGAATACAACCTTGGGGCAAACATTTTTTGAGAACGTGGCGCATATTCTTTGCAACGGCGAAAAGCGGGAATATACATCAAAAAAGTTAGGCAATAGTGCAATAACGCAAAAGCAAAAGGATGTTGTTAACCGTATTATTACGGACCTTAGCACTTCTACTGTTCTTCCAAATTTGGTAAATGAAAATGCTCTGCTGTATCAAGCGTACAATTCTCCATTAGTAAATGCTATTGATTTTTCAGCCGACGTGTTTTTTGAAGATGCAAATTCGGTAACAGCGATTGAATTAAAATCTGTCCGGCCTAATTCGGGAGAAATGCGGGGAGAAAAAATGAAAATATTGGAAGGCAAAGCAGCCTTGTATCGCCTTTTCCCGAATAAGGATATTCACTTTTATATTGGCTTTCCTTTCGACCCAACAGTAAATCCCACAAAAGAAAATGTAACGGGTTATGATAAAACTCGCTTTCTCGGCTCCATCATCAATATGAGTAAATACTTTGACAGCAAGGAAACATTGATAGCCGGCGAACTGTGGGACTTCTTATCGGGTATGAAAAATACAATGGAAGAAATACTTGAAATCATTAACGCTATTTCTACGGTCGATTTTCTAAAAAAATATCAATTACTTAAAGATAACACCATGAGAAACACTTCAGAGTATGATATGCAGTTGCAGGAATGGAATTTATTTTCAGAAATTTCAATCGTTGACAACAACAGTGCAATTCAAGCAAACTTAAATACAGCGCCTTTGACCCGCATTTTCAACAAAACCATATTTGATTCCAAAGGCGATTATAACTGGGACAGATATAATACATTGAAAGCGTTCATTTGATAACCATATCCTGCATCTAATTCTCTAAAAATAAGAACAACGACATAAATCCAATCCACATGACCCCCAAACTCCCCCTCCTCCTGTGCATTCTCTGCACAATCCTTCCCTTCGCCGTTCGTGCGCAGGAAAACATGAACCAGGAGCTGATCCTTGTTCGCCCCTACGAGCCGTCGGTATCCGACGCCCAGAAAATAAGCGTTCTGCCGAGCCTGAAAGACTCGTTCAGCATCAAACCGACATTCGACTATTCCATCCGGTCGCGGCGCATCGACACGCGGTTCGATGTCAGTCCGATAGCGCCGGCCAAGTTGCAGCCGCTGCCGCAAACGAAGCTCTACCACGGGTATATAAAGTTGGGTGCGGGCACCATTCCGAATGCATTGGGCGAAATCGCTTTCAATACGGTACGGAACAAGGATTATGCAGTAGGTGCATCCCTCAAATACAACGGAACGGGCGGTAAAGTGAAACTCGACAATGATGAGAAAGTGTTCGCCCATTCCACCGATGCATCCGCCAAAGCATTCGGGCAAAAGTTCTTCCACAGCGCCATCCTCTACGGCGAATTGGGCGCTTCGGGTACAACAGCCTACAATTACGGATACAATACAAATGCAGTGGACACAGCGGGTATACCGATCGATACATCCTTTAACAAAGGCGATATACGCAAGCGCTATTTCTTCGCTGATGCCAATGTAGGGATACGCTCACCGCATTTCAAAACCGAACAGTTGAACTACGATGTACAATTAGGTTATAAATATGCGCACAACAAGCTGGATGACGTGTATGCGCATGACTATATGCCCGATCCTAACAGCAGCGGCTCTGTGAAGTATAACGAGAATGCGGTCAATCTCAAAGCACAGTTGGACAACACCATGTTTGGCGGCAATTTGAATTTCGATATCTTCAACCGGAGCAATGCCTTCGATTCGCTGCGCAACAACTTCGCTGTCGACCTCAACCCGTGGTTCATGCTCGACAATGACAGCATCCGGTTGCAGGTGGGGATGCACATAGCTGCCTATAAGGAAGGCGACGGCAACATGCAATACAAGATCTACCCGAAAATGGAGTTCCAGTTCACCCTGCTCAAGGATATCTTTATCCCGTTCGTGGGGATTGACGGTTATCTGCGTCCCAATACCTATCGCGATATTGTCACCGAAAACCCGTTCATCACGCCCGGCCTGTCCGTTCCCATTTCCAATACCAAACTGCTGGTATATGCGGGTTTGAAAGGTACGCTTACCACCAAGCTGGCATATTACCTGCGCGTCGATTTCTCCACTTCCGAAAAGGAATGTTTCTTTGTGAACGATACTTCATATTCGCGGATGCAAAATTATTTCACAGTAGTTACCGACGATCTGAACACATTCAGCCTCAAGGGTGAGTTATATTTTAATCCCGTCGAAAGTGTTGATCTGGGCTTGAAGGCTACATACTTCAATTACCAGCCGTCAACAGAAAGATATGCATGGCACAAACCGCAATACACCGTCGAATTCAATGCAAAATACAATCTGCGTAACAAGATCATTGCCAATTTCGGCATCATGAGCATCGGCAAGCGTTACGCCAAGGCATTTTACGATCCCGCAGCCGAATATTACACCCTCAAAGGCGTGGTTGATTTCAACCTCGGCGTCGAATACCGGTATACCAAAAGCCTTTCGTTCTTCATGAAACTCAATAACCTCAGCGGCGCGAATTATTACAGGTGGAACTTCTACCCGTCGCAGCGCTTCAATGCAATGGTAGGGTTTACATACTCGCTGTAGCCGTATCCAAATAATATTTTTGTCCGCGAATTACATGCCCCTTTAGCTCGACGAAGCCAATCCAGCGCCCCAACACCACATCCGGAGGGCAACGAAACTTTCACTTTAGTATAAGATTCGTGCTAATTCGTGCAATTCGTGGACAAAATTTAATAATTATAATTCAATGTCGTTCAGTTAAGCCCTCTTTATAACCTTTTGTAAGCCATTGTATAAGGTTTCTTGGGCTTTTTGTTTCGCACCACGGTTCTTCCCGGACGGATATATGATTGGGCAACGCAAGGCGTGAGCCGTCGGCAGACAAAACATGGTATTCGCCCCAAACATAAAAGTCGGAACGGATTTGACAATGGGAGATTGCTCCTTTTTTACGACAACCT
>JAITVS010000305.1 GCA_031285685.1 Tannerella sp. | reverse complement strand
ATGTACATATGAAAAAAATTATATTCAATATATCATTGGCGCTAACTCTGACAGGCGTGGTTAGCAGTTGTTCCGATTTTCTGGATCAACCCGTATTAGGGCAGGAAAATCTGGATACTTATTTCAAAACGGAGGAAGAATGTCTTAAACAGATAGCGGGTTGTTATCAGTCGCTTTTCTGGGATGACTGGTGGCAAATTGCCAAATTTACACTTAACTGTGATATGTGTACGGATGATATGTGGATGGGAAATACGACGCAGGATGCCAGTGGGTTTAATGACCTGGCTCATTATTCGGGGAACGGACAGACGGATGCGACGCAGAACTACTGGCAATATCGGTATAAAGGAATTATGCGTACAAATATATGTATAGAGCGCATACCCGGAGCTACGATAAGTGATGAGGTGTTGCGGAAGCGTATGATTGCGGAAGCCAAATTTATCCGTGCTTTCCAGTATTTTGAACTGGTAAAGAATTTCGGCGGGGTGCCGCTTGTCTTTTCGATGGCTATGCCGAGTGAAGTGGAAGGAATACAACGGGCCAGCGTTGAGGATACTTACAAACAGATTGAAGCGGATCTTCTGGATGCGATAGAAGTATTGCCTCTCCGAAGCGGGTATGGTAGTTCGGATATAGGCCGTGCAACAAAGGGCGCAGCGCAGGGTTACCTTGGAAAAGTCTACTTGTATCAGGGAAAATATGCTGAAGCCAAAACTGTTCTTTCTGCACTTGTGAATTCCGGAGAATATACATTGCTGGCTGATTTTGGTGATGTCTGGACGATTGAAAATAACAATAGCAGCGAATCTTTGTTTGAGGTTCAGTACAATGATGATACGAATTATAGCCTTGGAGGACGTATCTCTGTTGTCTGCGGTTCGCGTGATGATTCCGGATGGTCCTGGGGATTGCCTACCAGCAATCTGGAGAAGGCCTATCTGGACGCGAATGATGATGTGCGCTTGAAGTGGACGATCATTAAACATAATGCGACGGAAGTACCCGGTGACCCGGCATGGAGTGAAGAAAGTCCGTATATCATTACACCGGATAAGCATAAATCGGCAAGAGCCACCCGGAAACTATACATCCCTGTCAGTCAGCGTCCAACGCCTTATGATGCATCTCATATTCCATTGAATTATCGTTTGCTTCGCTATTCGGATGTGTTGTTAATGTATGCTGAAGTTAAAAATGCGCTCGGAAAAGATGCAGAGGCCCGGTCCGCACTGAATCAGGTTCGTGCGCGTGTAAATCTTCCGGAGGTTGAATCGTCGGGAAAGACATTGCGCGATGCGATTCGTCTGGAAAGACGTCTGGAGCTGGCGCTTGAAAATCAACGGTTGTATGATATACGTCGTTGGACGGATGATAACGGAAAGAAACATGTTAGTAATCTGATGGGACAAAACGGAACTTTTGTGAAGTATAATACGGTTGAATCCACAGATCAATATGAATTGACGAACCAAAAGGAGAGAAGTGATAAAGGCATTAATTTCCGTGAAGACCGCGATTTGTTTTTTCCGATTCCATACACGGAAATCTCAATGTCAGACGGAAGTATTGTGCAAAACCCGAATTATTAATTAGTATAGTCATGTTTGATGAAGAGGTCTTTCTTCTCTGAAGAAAGAGGGGAAAGATCTCTTGCTTTAAAAACGATTTATGAAGAATGTTGTAATATCTTTTCTGATATGTTCATTGTCTTTATCTTCCTGTGGTGACGATGATGATACATCCGGAAATGGCGGAAATTCCGATCTGACTAAAAATGTCACTGTCAATACCACGGCGATGTTCCAGACAATTGACGGTTTTGCGGCATCCGATTGTTGGACTGTTAATTATATAGGTAAGTATTGGGATGTAAACCAGAAGGAATCGATGGCGCGGTTGTTGTTTTCCAAAGAAATAAAAAACGGCCGGCCGGAGGGAATCGGTTTATCCATGTGGCGTTTTAATCTGGGAGCAGGAACGGCCGAACAGGGTGAAAATAGTGGCATTGAAGATAAATCCCGTCGTTCTGAATGTTTTCTGAATGCCGACGGAACATTCGACTGGATGCGGCAGGAAGGACAGCAGTATTTCCTGGATAAAGCGCGTGAATACGGTTGTGAGTCTTTTGTCATGTTTAGTAATTCTCCTCCTGTATATTATACCTATAACGGGAAAGGATATTCTGCACGGGGTTCTTTCAGTAACCTGAAAGAGGAGCATTATACAGACTTTGCCGGATATATGGCGGAGGTTGCGGCTTACTTTAAACAAAATAAAAATATACTATTTAACTATATCAGTCCGGTTAATGAACCTCAGTATAACTGGAATGAGCCATCTCAGGAAGGAAGCGGATGGCAGAACAGCGAGATAAAGCAGTTGGTAACGGAACTTGATAAAGCGCTGACCGGGCATGATCTGGACTCGAAAATACTTATCACCGAGGCCGGTGACTGGGAGTATCTTTATCAGGTGAAGAATGGTGCGGGGCGCAGTAATCAGATTGACGATTTCTTTTCGACCGGATCCGGAAATTATATCGGAAACCTGAAACATGTCGCGCCACTTATCGGGGGGCACAGTTATTGGACAGACGGAAACTGGAATACGCTTTCTCAGGTACGTATCCAACTTGCAGCGAAGGCATCGATTTACGGATTGAAGATTTATCAGACGGAATGGAGTATGTTAGGCGACCATTTCAACGATAGAGCTTATCCGGGACATGAATCTTCTTCCTATCATGATATCGCCTTATACATGGCGCAAGTCATGCATCACGACCTTACAACGGCAAATGTCAGCTCATGGTCGTATTGGACGAGTATGGATGTGTCGCGTTGGAATCATAAAAACCGTTTTTTGCTTATTGAATTGAACCCGGCAGGAGGCGCTTACGGAGATATTTCCGGCAGCGGAACTCATCAGGCGACAAAAACGCTATGGGTGCTTGGCAATTATAGCCTGTTCGTGCGGCCCGGTTATCAGCGGGTTGATCTTCGTATCGGCAACCCCTCTAACTCTTTTTTCGGTTCTGCCTGGTTATCACCGGAAAAAGATCGCCTGACGGTTGTCTATACGAATTTAACAACAAAGAGTATAGAAGTCAAGTTGGATATTGAAGGTATGAGTAAGAATTATATTTCGAAAAAGAAGTACACTACTTCACAAACAAAAGACCTGAAAGAAGAAATATCCGATGAACGTGATTGTATAATAGATCCCGAATCAGTTACGACTATCGTATATCAGTTTTAGCTATATAAACAAAGGGGCGACTTTTGTCATATAAACCACTTATTACTATGAACACAAGATTTTTTTACAATAACATTTATTTGCTTTTTGTCTTAATCTTCGGAGCCATACTGACTTTCGGAGCCTGCTCTTCAAAAACAGATAGGTCGTCTCAATCCGTTTCTCCGGAAGTGCGTATCATGAAGGTTTGTTTTAACCAGGAGTTGCAGGTAATGGATGGTTTTGGCGCTTCTGATGCATGGAGGTGCCAAATGGTTGGGAAATACTGGCCGGAAGAAAAAAAGGAAGAGATCGCTGACATGTTATTCAGTCAGGAATTCGATGAGAAAGGAAATCCCAAAGGAATCGGATTGTCTATCTGGAGATTTTATATTGGAGCCGGAAGTCTGGAACAGGGTGCAGGTAGCGATATATCGGATGAGTGGCGTCGGGCGGAATGTTTTCAGTTACCGGATAGAACTTACGACTGGCAGAAACAGGAAGGACAGCGATGGTTTTTACAAGCTGCCCGCGCGCGCGGGGTTGATAAATATCTGGCATTTACCATCAGTCCGCCTGTTCATATGACATTAAACGGTAAAGCTTTTTCATCTCAGAAACAAAAAATGAATATAAAGGAAGGAATGATGCCTGATTATGCTGATTTTCTGGTAGATTGCGTTGAGAATCTACAAAAAAACGAAGGCATTTCTTTTGATTATCTTAGCCCTGTAAATGAACCTCAATGGGATTGGTTAGCCGGTAATAACGGAAAAGCCTCCCAGGAAGGTACGCCTGCTGTGAATGAAGAGTTATATCAATTGACACGGCTTATTTCCGAACGCCTTCAAAAACGCGGGTTATCGACTAAAATAGCGCTCGGGGAGGCTGCTTCTATTAATTATCTGTATGAGATTGTTGATGATGATTCGCGTGATAACCAGATTGATGTGTTCTGGGATCGGGGATCATCGCTTTGTGTCGCTCCTTTACAGAATATGGAACATGTAATAACGGGCCATAGTTATTTTTCCGTGTGGCCGGTTGCCGGGCAGGTAGAGCATCGCCAAAAATTAAATACGAAAGTAAAACAATACCCGGGACTTAAGTATTGGCAGACGGAATACTGCATACTTGAAAATCCCGGTGAGGACGAAATTCCCGGCGGAGCCGGCGGACAGCGGGATCTTGGCATCAAAACAGCCCTGTTTGTTGCGCGTATCATTCACAATGACATTGTATTATCCGATGCATCCTCCTGGCAGTGGTGGACAGCGCTTACCCGTGCCGATTATAAAGACGGTTTAATCTACCTGGATGACGGGAGTAATAATGGCAGTATGGATCCTGATTATTGCAAGAAGGACGGGTACGTACGTTCATCCAAATTGATGTGGGCGTTTGGGAACTATTCGTTTTTTGTGCGGCCGGGTATGAAAAGAATTCATGTTGAAGATCAGGATCCGCTCGTTGCATCGACAGATGTGATGATCAGCGCCTATAAAGATCCTGATAGTGGAAAATTAGTGATCGTTGCAGTTAATACGAGCAATAAAGAGTATATTTACAAGCTCAATATTGACGAACAGGTGAAGGGCGGAAAACTAATTCCTTATGTGACTTCCGATCAATATAATCTTGAAAAAGGAGTGGCCATGAAGACTGATAGTATTATAATTTTTCCTCAATCTGTAGTAACATTGACAGGAGAGGTCAGGAAATAATAATAGATTTAAAATAATAGAAAGATGAGAATAAGCCAACATTTAGTGTTTGCGGGTATAGTATTAATTTTAACAATTTCCTGTAAACAGGAGGTACGCCAAATAGATTTGTCAGGTCAATGGGAAGTTCTTTTGGACAGCCTCGACCAGGGAGTTTCGGAACAATGGTATCAAAAAAACTTTTCCGATCCGATAAATCTTCCAGGAACACTTTGTGATGCGGGCTTCGGAATGCCTTGTTCTCTGGAGCCGGTAATGGAAAAGGAAATCTTTCTCAATTTGAAACGTAAATACGATTATGTCGGACCGGCATGGTATAAGAGAGAGGTGTTTATACCTGAAACCTGGGACAATAAGGAGATTATCCTTACGCTGGAGCGTGTGATCTGGAATTCGCAGGTATGGGTTAACGAAAAAAAGATAGAAGGTTCTAATGAAAGTCTCAGTACGCCGCATTATTTCAATCTGACAAACTATCTGATACCGGGTAGGAATAATACAATCGTCATACGTGTTGATAATCGCAAGCAACATGATATTTCTTTCAATAACCTTGCGCATGCGTATACGAATGATACGCAGACGATGTGGAACGGTATTTTGGGCCGGATTTCGTTAACCGCAAAGGACAAGGTTTTCATTGAAGAATTACGTCTGACTCCGGACGTTGACCGGCAAAAGGTGGTCGTATCCGTGAAGTCTTCTAATGATATCTCCGGAAAATTAATTTTTACGCTGAAAGATCCGGCCGGTAGAACCTTGCCTGTAAAGGAAATACAGACAAATGGAAATGAGACGGTTTTTGATTATGAGATAACCGACCCGTTGTTATGGGATGAATTTAATCCCAATCTTTATCATGCAAGTGTTACAATTGAAGCCGGAGAATATGCTGACACAAAGACCGAAACATTCGGTATGAGAAAACTGACAAACGAAAATGCCCTTTTGCAAATAAACGGCAGAAGGCTTTTTCTCAGGGGTACATTGGAATGTTGTATTTTCCCCCTGAAAGGTTATCCTCCTACTGATAAGGCCGGATGGGAAAAGGTGTTCAATGTGGCCCGCAGTTATGGGATGAATCATCTCCGTTTTCATTCCTGGTGTCCGCCCGAAGCCGCTTTTGAAGTTGCCGATGAGATGGGATTTTATCTGCAGGTAGAGTTGCCGTTATGGGTATTGAATGTCGGTAAAGATGAGCCGACGGTCGAATTCCTTTATAAAGAAAGTGCCCGTATCATGAGGGAATATGGAAATCATCCTTCTTTCTGCTTCTGGAGTTTGGGCAATGAATTGCAGGGGGATTTTGATGTGCTGGACAAGTTGCTTTCTACTATCAAAGAGCAGGATAATCGCCGGCTTTATATGACAACCAGTTTTACTTTCGAACCGGGACACGGTGATTGGCCGGAACCTGACGATGACTTTTGGGTTACTCAGTGGACAAAGAAAGGTTGGGTCAGGGGACAAGGTGTATTTGATGCTGAGCCGGCAGGTTTCAATAAGGATTTTTCGGCGGCGATTGAAGGCTTGGCAGTGCCTGTTATTACTCATGAGATCGGTCAATATAGTGTTTATCCGAACCTGAAGGAAATTGATAAATATACAGGAAATCTGATGCCTTTAAACTTGAAGGCTGTGGAAAATGACCTTGATAAAAAAGGGATGCTTCATCTGGCGCAGGATTATTTGTCGGCAAGCGGAAAACTGGCCGTTATCCTGTATAAGGAAGAAATAGAACGGGCGCTGAAAACAGCGGGTTTCAGCGGATTTCAATTGTTGGACTTACACGATTTTCCCGGTCAGGGTACGGCTTTAGTCGGAATTATTGACGCGTTCTGGGAGAGCAAAGGATTGATTACTCCGGAAGAGTTTCGCAGGTTTTGTTCGCCGGTAGTTCCATTGGCACGGTTTGAAAAAGCGACCTACGTCAATAACGAAATGCTGGAAGTACATTTTGAAAGCGCTAATTTTAGTAACAGGATATTGGAAAAGATTCAACCTGTATGGACGTTAAGTAATTCAGCCGGAGAGGTGGTGGCGCAGGGAGAATTAGATGAACAGGACTTAGTCGTCGGAAATACAGTCAGTCTGGGAGATGCGTCTATCCCGCTTACGATGATATCACAGGCCGATCAGTTGACTCTTTCTCTTAGCTATAAAAATACGGATTATCAAAATTCATGGAATATCTGGGTGTATCCTCACCATCTTCCTGAGGTTGGTAGTGATATTTTATATACACGAAGTTTTACGGAAGCGGAGAGTGCTTTGAAACAAGGAAAAAAGGTGTTGCTGAATCCACAGGTTGAAGATTTGAAGGGTCTTGAAGGTAAGTTTGTACAAGTGTTTTGGAGTCCCGTACATTTTCCGAACCAACCGGGAACCATGGGCATCCTTTGTGATCCGGGCCATCCGGCGTTAGCCTCTTTTCCCACAGAAATGCATAGCAACTGGCAATGGTGGGATATCTGCAAGAATGCGAAGACAATGGAACTTGATAGTTTGCAAGAAAATGTGCAACCAATTGTAAGGATGATAGATAATTTTTATAAAAACAGGAATCTGGGCTTGATTTTTGAAGCAAATGTAGGTGATGGAAAATTATTGTTGTGCAGTCCCGATCTTGCAGAGAATCCGGAGTCCCGTCCGGTTGCCCGGCAATTACGCTTTAGTCTGTTGAATTACATGGAATCTGTCGATTTCGCTCCGAAAGAAAGCGTCTCATTCGAGCATTTAAGAGAGGCCTTTCATAATGCGGAACGAATGGAGAAGGAGCAAAAATCCATCTATGATGCGGATTAATCATGAAGATTAAAACAGGTAATCGTCTTTAGTCATAGTGGTGTCTGCACTTGGCTATTTGGATTTCATCGTCTTCATACCTGTAAATGAGCCGGTGTTCGTCGTCGATCCTTCGTGACCAGAAGCCAGAGTATTTATGCTTCAGAGGCTCTGGTTTTCCCAGACCGTCAAAAGGATTCCGCGCGATATCTTTCAGGAGTTCGTTTATTTTTTTTAATTTCTTTTTATCCGTCCTCTGCCAGTAAAGATAGTCTTCCCAGGATTCATCTACAAAAACATATCTCATTTTATTCTTCGATTAAATTTTTTGTAAACGAGTTACCTTTTTTCAGTTTTTCGATAGCGGAATCTAATCTCATTTCGTTTTTTCGCGAAGAGAACTCATGATTGGTCGCCATGAGCGAGTTATACTCATCCAAAGACATTACAACGATATCTTCGCCTTTTCCACGGTTGATAATCAGAGTCTCGAAGTTCTTTGAAACTCTATCAAGAAGCGATTTTAGATCTTTTCTAAAATCTGAAATAGTTGCTACTAACATATATTTGTACTTTAATTTGTACAAATATAAGTACAATATTCGTTTTTTGCAAATTATGACACTATTTTTTTATGCACCGGAATCTGTGAATCTATTATTTAATACTCTTAATGTCTTCTTGGTTGATAATGCCTTGAAGAATGTCTTTGTGTTCAGGTATTTTTTCATTATTTTTGAGAGCACTTTTTATATTTAATACCGGTTCATGTTATGCGTATCTTAAGGTTTATCGTGGTTTTGCTGTTTCTCGGCATGTCTTGTTTGGTTTCCAACGCGGGAATAAGATTGAGTAATTTAAAGGTTGAATATGAGGATCAACCTTTAGGATTGGATGTTGAAAAACCGCGATTTAGCTGGCAGATGGTTGCGGATGATGACCGGTTCGGCTATTGCCAGAAGGCTTATCAGATTGTGGTATCGGATGAATCAGGTCATGTCGTATGGGATACTGGAAAAACAGATGGTGATGAATCCCTTCATATCGATTATTCCGGATCGCCGCTTAAATCTGCAACCCGGTATTTTTGGTCTGTCAGGGTATGGGATCAGGAGGAGAATCAGGCTGCCTTGGAATCCTCGTTTGAGACCGGCCTGATGAGCCCTGATGAAAAATCGTCTTTATGGAGCGGTGCGCAGTGGATTGGAAGTAATGATTTGGTTTTGTATACGCAATATTTGTCTGTTTATCGTATAGATTATACCTTGAAACTGGATAAATCAACCCGGACAACGAGGGCCGGCTTTGTGTATGGAGCAAATGATAGCAGATTGATGGATAAAAATAAGAATATTTATCATGTTGAAAATCAAAAAGATCAATCATATTTACTTGTTGAATTAGACATAAGCGGAATAGATACCGGAGGTAACGCTTCTTTGAATATATACAGGGCCGGATATCATCCGGAAGACCGAAACAATGTGCCTTTTATGAAATATGAGATACCGGAGCGCCTGATTGATAAAAAGAACCGGTATGATGAACATACGGTTAGCATCCGTTCGGTATTCGGATATACGCATATTTATGTAAACGGTTATGATAAGAATCATTTGGTTGCGGAAGTCAACCTGAATCCATTGGGACGTGGAGGCGACTTTATTGCCTTTCCGGTTTTAGGTGATATCGGCTTCCATGTTCCGGCCGGAATGAAGGCCTATTTTTCGACTATCGAAGTGAAGAATTACAGAAGCCCGGCGAACGCGTTGTTTTCGGATAAGGACGTACATGAAATCGCAGGAGGAAAAGACGGCATTTTGCAGGTCAAGAATGTGGATAAAAATTCCGTTCCGATGATCCGGACGCTTTTTAAAACGGATCATTCGCGGAAAATCGAAAAAGCGCGTCTGTATGTTACTTCGCGGGGTATTTACGAAGTATATATCAATGGAAAACGGGTGGGAAATGATTATTTTAACCCCGGATTATCACAATATAACAAAACTCACTTTTATCAGACTTATGATGTAACGTCTTTCATTCTTCCGGGAAAAAATGCCGTTGGCGCTCTTTTAGGAGAGGGTTGGTGGAGCGGAGGCGCTACCTATACGGGCGAATTCTGGAACTTTTTCGGCGACCGTCAGTCGTTGCTGGCGAAACTTGTGATCACTTATTCGGACGGTGGAGAACGTGTGATTGTAACCAATCCGGATACATGGAAATGTTATAACGATGGGCCTTTTGTTTATGGCAGTTTTTTTCAGGGGGAGGTCTATGATGCGAGAAAAGAAATCGTAACGGAAGGCTGGACTTTGCCGGATTACGATGATGAGAAATGGCAAAAAGCCGTCGTCGTACCGCTTGCCGGAAATATAAGTACGGATTCCGTTAATATCGCATCCAATATGCCGATGACAGATGGATACGACGATATGCGGCTTGTCGGCAATATCGGCGCTTCTCCCGGAAAAATAAAAGAACTGACCGCGATTTCCGTAAAAGAAGTGCATCCCGGAGTTTTTGTTTACGATATGGGACAAAATATGGTAGGAGTGCCGAAAATAAAACTTTCCGGCTATGCGCCCGGAACAAAAATAACGATGCGCTTTGCCGAAGTGCTGTATCCGGATTTGCCGGAGTATAAAGGCAATACAGGTATGCTTATGTTGGAGAATATCCGCGCGGCGATGGCTCAGGATATCTATATTACCAAAGGAGGGGAGGAATCTATCAATCCGCGTTTTACTTTTCATGGCTATCGTTACGTCGAAATTACCGGTATACCGGCTCCTTTGCCGGTGGAGAGCGTGAAAGGAGAAGTGATCAGTTCCGTACATCGTCTTGCGTCTTATTATGAAACATCTAATCCGGATGTAAATAAATTGTGGGAGAATATGACATGGTCTACTTACGGAAACTTTTTGTCTATCCCTACGGATTGTCCTCAGCGAAATGAGCGGATGGGCTGGAGTGGGGATATCTCTGTTTTTTCCCGCACGGCCACTTATCTGGCCGATGTACAATCCTTTTTGAGCAGGCATCTGACAGCGATGCGTGATGTGCAGCGGGAGGACGGACGGTTTACGGATGTCGCTCCTCTTGGCGGAGGTTTTGGAGGCATACTATGGGGTAGCGCAGGGATTACGGTTGCATGGGAAAGTTTTCAGCAGTATAACGATAAGCGCCTGTTGGAGACGCATTATGATGCGATGAAAAGATATATAAAGTACCTGTTGGATAAGAATATAGATGCGGAAAACGGTATTTTAGTGCAGGAAAATCCGGGCTCATGGGGTAATCTCGGAGACTGGTTAAGTCCGGAAGACAATAAAAATGACCGGACGCTTTTATGGGAGGCTTATTTTATTTATGATCTGGAATTGATGGGTAAAATCGCTTCGGTGCTGGATAAGCAGAATGATGCCGAATGGTTTCGCGCACTTTATGCGGAGAGAAAGGAGTTTTTCAACCGGACGTATATTGATGCTGTTTCATACAAAACGATGCATTCCGAAGGAAAGCAGTTCCGCAGTCCGGATTTGAAAAAAGGAGACTGGGTAGACACGCAAACGTCTTATGTTTTACCGATTGTTTTCGATTTATTGAATGAAAATAATAAAGAAAAAGTGACGGAAAATTTTGTGAAGACAGTTCAGCGGGAAAATATTGCCGATAATGGAAAGGTGTGTCCGCCTTATTCGCTTATGACCGGATTTATCGGTACGGCATGGATTAACAGGGCTTTGTCGGATGTCGGACGTACGGATGTCGCTTACGATTTGCTTCAACAAACAACTTTTCCGTCGTGGTTATATTCTGTAAAGCAAGGCGCTACAACAATCTGGGAACGTTTGAATTCTTATACGCATACCGATGGTTTCGGAGGAAATAACGGGATGAATTCGTTCAATCACTATTCTTTCGGGGCGATAGGTTCGTGGATGTACAATTATTCGTTAGGAATAGAGCGGGATGAAGATGCACCGGGATTTAAGCACTTCATACTGAAGCCGGAACCGGATCCTACCGGGAAGATGACTTTTGCAAAAGGGCATTATGACTCTATGTACGGGCGTATTGAAAGTAGCTGGGAAAACCGGAATGGATTTTATCACTATCAGTTTACGATACCGGCAAATACCACGGCCACTTTATACCTTGAAGCGCTATCTCCTGATTCTATTATGGAAAGCGGTATTCCGGTTTTGAAAGCAGAAGGACTCGATTATCTGGGTATGAAGGATGGTAAATGTGTTTTCAACCTGAAATCCGGGAAATATAATTTTTCCGTCAGACATCAGAAATAATGATGTTTTCATTGAGTATATGCGGTTACCTTCTTTTTTATTTTAAATGCTCATTTTTTTTAAATGATTGAAATGTAGTCGTTTAGTTGGATTTACAATCTCTCTAAACCTCTATTGTTTGTCAGTGAACGCATTTGCGTAATCGCTACACCATTGAGTTGCACAAGCCGTTCGCCCTGTGAAAGTCCCTGCCGAATGAGCAGGGCATTGATACTTTCCATATTCGACAGCACAACCAACTGTT
>JAITVS010000268.1 GCA_031285685.1 Tannerella sp. | reverse complement strand
AATAACGCTGACGTTGATTTACCATGCCGTCTTTACAATGATTCAAACTACCACATTTTGGACAATCCATACTTTTTTTCTACAAAGATAGTAAATCTATATGAATTTAACAATGCCCTGAAATTTAATGTAAGAGTGTCGTATCAGCTCCATACTCTAGTAAGATATCCAAGGGTGAATAACTTTCTTTATTTAAGGTTGTATCGACTCCATATTCCAGTAATAAATCTGTCATTTTATCAATTGGGTGCATTTTTAGTAAATATTTTTCACGATCGCCGATTAATGACGGATTAGCGCCGTTTTCCAGCAAAAAACGAGCCAGTATGTAATTACCGGAAAGAATCACGATCTGTAAAGGCGTATCGTTTTTTTCTGAAGAGGCATTGATGTCAGCTCCAAATTTTAACAAAACTTCAAATACGTCTATCCCTGCCATCGTTTGTGTTGCATATTGTATCGGAGACATAGCGTAAAGCATACCGGAACTTCGTGATACATCCGCTCCGTTTTCCAACAAATAAGTCATGATAGCGGTGTTTCCTTTAAAAATAGCCTGATTCAATGGCAACCCGCGAATTCCATCCAAATTTACATCTGCTCCATTCTCCACTAATATCTGTACACTATGAAGGTCGTTTTTTTCTATCGCATACAAAAGGGCGGTGTTAGAATGCGGAGGCCATTCTCTGTTTATATCATATTCTCCGATTAAATTCTCAAGTTTATTATATTTGTGTTTTTCGATTGCCTGAAATAACGGGCATAGAGCGTTGTAGCGTTCTATTTTATCGATTTCATTTTCTATTATCATATATAAAGCAGGAGACATAAAAACGAGTCCCGTTATCAAAAGAAATATCCTCGTAGCCTTTTTCATCTGGACCATGAGAAGCGACAACAGGAAAAAAACAAAACCTATAATAGAAAGTATAGTAATACCAAAGAGTAGCAATATTCCAAACCCGAATCCTTCCATGATAAATCCTGATTGTTATTTTCCCGTATTATTAAGTTAGGGCTATTCCTTTTCAGATAGCAAAGCCCCGTCACTTCCATTTGCAGGATGACATTTTCATTATAGATGAACGAATTTCCGACATTCCATAAACAAAATTCTCAATGAAGACATTCACCTAAAAGAATGACAATATTAGACATTTGTTTCTAATATTCATGATGCTCCTAAAAAGAGCAAATTTTGCTTAATCTTTATTGTTTCACGGATAATACCGGAAAAATGACTACTTTTGTCGACAAATAGGCAAAATTTAGTCTCATTAAATAAAAATTATGACAATCAGAAGATGTCTTTTTTTGCTTCTGTGTTTTTTATTTTTTTATACAGGTATAGCTCAAAAAGTTGAATTAAGAGGGAGAGTGATGGAGCGTTCGTCGGGGGAACCGTTAGCCTCGGCATTAATCAGGATCAAGGATACTTCGCTTAGTACATTATCGGATGCGAATGGAAACTATGTGTTTCTGTTTGACAAGAAGGGTACGTATACAATGATCGTATCCTATGTGGGATTTCGGGAGGAAAGCCGGAAAATCGATCTAAAGCAGAATCAGACCGTTGATTTTTTGCTGGAAAACAGTATGCAGTTGGAAGAAGTTCTGGTAACAGCTACAGCGCCGGATGAACGGGTGAAAAGCCTGAACATGGGTGTAGAAAAACTGACTGCCGTAGAGATTAAACAAATGCCGGCATTAATGGGAGAGGTCGATGTATTGAAAGCGATACAGCTTTTGCCTGGAGTGCAAACAGCGTCTGAGGGGGGCTCCGGATATAGTGTGCGTGGCGGTTCGCCGGATCAGAATCTGATACTTATAGATAATACAACGGTTTACAATGCATCCCATTTATTGGGTTTCTTTTCGGTTTTCAATAATGATGTGTTGAGCGGGCTTGATTTATATAAAGGAGATATGCCATTGAAATATGGAGGAAGATTATCTTCGTTGCTGGATGTCAGGACAAGAGACCAACATCCGGAAAAATTCAATGGAGTAGGGGGAATTGGTTTGATATCCAGTCGTTTGACATTGGAGGGGCCGATTGGAGATAAGACATCATGGCTTATTGGCGGGCGGCGTAGCTATGCGGATTTATTTCTAAAACTATCTGCAAATGATGCTTTGCGCAGGTCATCCGTATACTTTTATGACCTGAACGGCAAACTCACACATCGTTTTTCGAATAAAGATATTGTCGATTTCAGCGGTTATTACGGAAAAGATCATTTCGGTGCAGATCCCGGCTTGTTTCATTATGGCAATGGAGCAGCATCTTTGTCATGGAGGCATGTTTTTTCCCAAACCTTGTCGTCGAAGATGAGCCTGAATATGACGAATTATGACTATGGGTTGGAATCGAAACTCGAAAATGCCCAGGCTACCTGGAACTCAAGCATCAATGATTATATGTTACGAATGGACATGACACATTCTATTAATGATTTGTGGAATATGACATACGGATTGACAAGTACGCTTCATAATTTTAAACCCGGCACCGCAACCATGCTCAATACGGCTAATTATAAAGTGGAAGGCACAAAGGCTTTGGAACATAGCGTCTATGTTTCAAACGAACAGAAGTTTTCGGAAATGTTCAGTGTTAAATACGGGGTGCGTCTTTCCATTTTTCAGAATATGGGGAAAGCGACTGTGTATCATTATGACGAGGATTATCGGGCGACGGATTCCACATCATACGGTTCCGGAAAAATATATAATACATATACCGCCTGGGAACCTCGTCTCGGCTTCGTTTACAAACTGGGAGAAACATCTTCCATTAAAGGTAATTATGTGCATAATGTACAGTTTATGCAACTTGCAAACAATTCCGCGTCCGGTTCTCCGTTAGATGTCTGGTTTCCGGCAAGCCCCAATATAAAGCCACAGGAGCTTGATATGTTTTCATTGGGTTATTTCCGGAATCTGAGCGATAATATGTATGAAGCATCTGTCGAACTGTATTATAAAAAACAAAAGAATGTGATTGATTTTGCAGAGCATGCCGACCTGATGCTGAATAAATATTTGGAAGGGGAAGTGCGTACCGGAAAGGGACAGGCATATGGGGCTGAATTTATGGTGAGGAAAAATAAAGGCGACCTGACCGGGTTTATAAACTATACATTGTCACGTTCCGAACGAACCATACCGGAAGTGAATAACGGTAAAACATATCTTTCTCCGTATGACAAAACGCATAGTCTCAATGTGGTGGCAAACTACCGGTTTTCGAAAAAAATCTCTATGGCGGCAATCTGGATTTACACGACCGGAAATCCGACTACTTATCCTTCGGGACGTTTTGATATTGATGGTGAGTATTTCCCTATTTATTCCGGTCGGAACGAATACCGCAGGCCGGATTATCACCGTTTGGACTTATCGTTTACATATGTGCCAAAGCCGGATACCCAAAAGCGCTGGAAAGGTGAATGGAATGTTTCACTTTATAATGCTTACGGAAAGAAAAATCCGTGGATGATAACATATGACCAGAACGACGATACCGGTCTTCCTTATGCCGAGATGCTTTATCTGTTCGGAATTGTGCCGTCCATTACCTATAACTTTAAATTCTGATTTGTATGATACGTAAAATAATAAATATCATTCCGGTGATTTTGTTTGCGGCAAACATGTTTTTCTCATGTACCGCACCGATCGATATTAAAACAAGAAACAGCGAGCCCGTGATCGTCATTTACGGGTACCTTACTGATGAATATAGGTACCAGTATATAAGAATTACAAGTTCTTCTCCTTATTTTGACGAAAACACCAATCGCGTGAGTCCGGATGCGGAGGTGTGGATAAAATCATCTTATGGTGATGAGTACCAGCTTCTCAGTGAGAAAAACGGATACTATGTCAGCAATGCGAGGTTCGCCGGTATTCCGGGCGCGACTTATTCTCTGTCGGTTGAAGTCGATTTTGACGGTGACGGCGAAAGGGAAATCTATGAGGCGGAGACCACTTTGTTGCCGGTTGTACCGGTTGACTCCATAGATATTACACCTATTGATATTATGGGATATCGTCATTTTTCGCTTAACTTTTACATGCAGGAACCGGCTGAAACAGAGAACTATTACCTGTTTAAGTTTTTTATTAACGATAGCATTTCCAATGATAAAATAAGCGAATTGCTCCTTTCTGACGACAGAATGTATAATGGCGAGTATGTGCCCGGTGCGAATATCACTTATTTTGAGGATGCAACAGATGAAGATGTAATTGAAAAGAATAAGGATGAGGATGATGTCTATATGGCTGCCCCGGGCGATCGTATCCGTCTGCAAATCCTGAATATTGAAAAAGGTTATTATAACTTTATCAGCGAATGTATTTCGGAAAAATATGGCGAAAATCCGTTTTTTGGAGGACCTCCTTCCAATATCACGACGAATCTATCGAATGGGGCAATCGGCTATTTTTCAAGCTATTGCGTGCAGGAAAAGAGGGCGGTTGTTCCGTAGAGTACAGAGTATCTGAGAATAGTAATATCATAAAAATAAACGGGAAGAATTCGCAGTTCTTCCCGTTCCTGTTTTAGAAGTAACAGATCATGTTACAGAATCGTAGTTAACTAAAACTTGTACAAATATAATGCAAGTTGAGAGGAATACAAAATAAGTTTTACTTATTTTTATTTGCTTCCGATTCGAATAATCAATTGCCTTACGAAGTAAAATAAAGCGACCTCCGGTTCCAAAACGCAGCTATATTCTTCTCTTCTGAAAAATATAATGCAAGTTGAGAGGAATACAAAATAAGTCTTATTTGTTTTTATTTGCTTCCGATCCGAATAATCAATTGCTTTACGAAGTAAAATAAAGCGATCTCCAGTTCCGAAACAAAGCTATAGTTCTTCACATTACGAAAAATATATGCATGTTGAATGCAATATAAAATTAATTTATCTATTTCTATTACCCTCTTCTGAAGCCGGTATTAAAGGAAAATATAATATTTATAATGTTAAAAAACGCAAATCATTTATAGGGTAATTTTTATTTGCACCTCTTATACTTTAATGGCGATTTAAAGTAGAATAGTATGAATTGTTAAAACCATAGATGGAGGTACCATGGCATAAGGTATGAGCGGGACTTTTGTATCAGACACACTACTAAAAGGTATAACATTGGGAGATCATAGGGCTTTCCGGTCTTTCTA
>JAITVS010000245.1 GCA_031285685.1 Tannerella sp. | reverse complement strand
CTCTTTTTGTTGTAATACTTCTAATATTTTTTCGAAATTTGCATGGAAGTTGTTCATGTATTTAATCGTTTGGTAGACAATTGAATATAATCATTTAATTGATAATGAACAACTTCTTTGTATGTTATAGTATTAATGCACTACGGGTAATTGTTATTATACTTTTGCAATAGTGATTAAACAGAGTGGATTGGATTATGGCTTCACTAATTTTTAATTCACTCATCGTTTTTTTACTTATAACTTTTACTTACTACTATACTCATTACTTCAAAGAGCTGTAAACTAGCAGATATAGATAAAGTACTTTCCAAAAAACAAACAATTATTTTGAGATAATTTTAAGTTTTGAATCGCATTAAATACGGTTTATTTTAGTTCTAAAACAGTTCTTTTTTTGTCAGAAGTTTTATTCCTTAACTCGCCAAACTCAAAAATTTTGACATCAAGTATGGTGTGTTAAAATAATTATCAATATTACATAATTGCTATTTATATCACATTGATAAAATTGATATCCATATAAAATATGTTATCTACACACATATTTCAACTGGCAATATAAAATTAACCCAATACAGTAAAAACAAATATAATAAAAAAATTTGCATACGAAAAATATAACGTATATTTGCGTCATATTACACATAAATAAGTCAAATATAATATAATTAATTGAATACATATTAAACTTTACAAAGTTATATCTCTGCTGAAACAACATATTTTATAACGAATATGCAATTACATTATAATACCAAAATGCATTATAACAACACAAATAAATAAGTAAAACAATGAGATTTAAAACGAAACTATTATTTTTATTAGTTTTTCTGGCATATTTCACTGTGGCTGTACAGGCGCAGGTAACTATAGGCTCGGGTATCGAGCCAATGCGCGGGGCGTTGCTGGATCTGAAGGTAAACCAATCAGCCGGGACCATATCTTCCGTAGATGATGATGCCAATATAACCAGCGGAAAAGGTGATGGCGGCATGTTGTTGCCCCGCGTAAAACTGGTAAATGTGAAGACCCTCGAACCTTTTATCCCAGTCGATGACCCGGAATTTGTAAACAATACGAACTCTTTAAAGGAAAGGCTTGCGGGACTCATCGTGTATAACCTGAACAACGATGACGATAAGGAATTGTATTTCGGCCTCAACCAGTGGGATGGCGAGAAGTGGAATGGCCTACAGAGCAAACCCTCCAACGCCCTGTTCGATATCGGCTGTGCTTCTGTGCAAGTGGTGGGACAGTATGGGGACAACGTGGCGCTGAACAGTTCAAACTATATAAGGGTTTCGGTAACTGTAAAACGCATAGGTGCATACAGTATTTCCACATCCTTTACTCCCGGCAACACCCTGGGCGACAACGGTTATTTCTTCGAATTGGCCGGGACTTTCCATTCCACGGGGACTTTCATGGTAACCATATCGGGTACAGGACAACCTAAAAAGCATACGCAGGGTACAAACCTGCTCGACCCGTCTGACGATACCCCCGACCAGCTTATCCTAACGTCATCCGGTGGCGGGGCGGATTGCGGCGTGTCTTTAAACGTGCGTTCTACAGCAGCACGCCCCGAGTTTCTGATAAACTGCGCAGCTACCGTGGTAGAGGGCATGTACTTCGAAGACCAGCCTTTGAGCAACACTCCCAACCCGGTCAACAACCAATCTCACCGCATCAAGGTAACACTGACGGGTATCCCTTCCAGTGCTTATGGTGCTGTGGGCGTTTTACAAACGAATGAAGTGGACGGATTCTCATTCAAGGGCGAAGCTGCGCTGTCGTCTTCTACACAGGAAATATATTTACAGGGTACAGGTATACCGCGCGGGTTAAATGATAAGATATTTACCATCACTTCCAACAGCGAAACCTCGAACGCATCGTGTAACGCTACAGTACATATGCTTATTCCGCGCAAACGATTGATGGTTTTGGGCGAGGACGACGGTCTCGATGCGGCCTACGGATACAGTCCCGCCAGAAATACGGACAGGAATCCGAAAAACAGTTTCAATACGTTGCTTACCGATAAGGACAACTTCGGGTACAACCAGTGGTCTATCCTGAAATTTGCGGGATTCAATAACGCGGGTGCTGGGCGTGACGCCAACATAATCCCGCATACGCCCGATACATGGCCAGACGACAACCGGGATATAATCGGCCTTGAAATGCCGGCATGGAGAAATATGTCGCCCGAGACGCTGGAATCTTACCTGAAAGGGACAAACGGGCATCGGAAAGCAGATGTCTTTATGATCGCGTATACCGGAAGTCAAGGCGCGGATTACGCCGATTATTTAAGAAACGGTAATAGCGAAGACCAGGCCCGGTGCCAAAAGCTGATAGATTTTGTCAAGACGGGAGGCATACTGATGATTTGTTCCGAACAGAGTGTATCGAACGGTAATTTTATGAGGTTGTTGTTTGGCTACAGTTCCATTGGTTCGGCAAACGGGGCAGGAGCAGGCAGTAACTATACATTGGGCTACAACTCTTACAATACTCCGACGGATATGAGGCCTTATTACTGTAATGATGCTGACCCTATACTGATGGGGCCGTTCGATAATCTGCTGGGCAGGAACTGGGGTGAAGATGCATCGGTTACCACCTATGTAACCGGCCTGCCGTTGGATGAAATTATTATTTATTCGGGGTCGCGGCCTATGAACGAGACTACCGGCCGTGATGAAGGAAGAGGGGTGACCATTTTCCGTCACAGGGAATATCCGTTCGTTTTTGTCGGCGACGGTGGTTTTAATTCTTCCGAGCAAAGATATTATCAGAATGCTGCAAGCAGTTTTTGCCCGTTCCAGTTAGCGCCTAAAACGATAAATGGCAGGATATATCCCAACTATCCCAATTTCCGTATCAATTTTCCAGATAGCGGCAAAAGGGTCTATAATACCGCCTTCACGGCCAATGCTTTCGCGTGGTGCATCCTTCAAGCGGAAGAATACAGAAGAGCTCATAAATAGTTAATACCCTGATATAACCGAAAAATAGGATCATCTTTTCGGGTAACAATATATAGTATAGTTTTGTAAAGTTTGTGAAAACCACCTTCATGAAAGTTGGGATAATTTGCATGAAGGTACCTTTTTATAATAACATATTTATAATTTAAGAAACCAGAGTTCCTAAGTAATCCTGCTAATATGTAGCTAGATCTTAATGAACGTTTTTATTCTATAGCAATAATCTTAAACTGATTCACATCAGTCAATAAAAGTTACTGCTACATTTTTTATGTCGCATGTAAAGACCTATAAACATTTTCCCTTACAACAGAAATGACGCAATAATTTCCCCCATTACTTGATGCAAAAATATGTAAAAACCTTATCATTTTTTTGTATAATCCTACAACCGTAGAGTAAAAACAGTGATTAATCACTATTTGAATATAAATCCTCCAGTATTTTATTTGTAGAATAAATAATTGTGTAGCTGGTATAACAGCTAACAAAATAAATTTAACAATGTTCTCAAGCTCAATAAACGCAAGTCATCCCGGCAACATCTTTGCTGATAATATGGAAGTTAACTATATTTTGCTAGAGAGGCTACATAGAGCATCATGCCCCAAATATAATCTTTTTTACTATATCATTTATAAGAGAAAAACATAGCTATCCCATGTTTTTTATGCTATTTTCCGGCCACACACATTTTTTACATTCATAACGCAGTCATATGGAGCGTCCCTGAGAGGGATGTTCCTTGTGTTGCAATGTCCTCCTGCTGATTCTGTTTACAATTCCGGTAAAAATAATCAAAAACAGATAAAGCTTTATATCTTGTTCCATTTGATACCCGAAACACCCTCCAGGGTAGTGCTACCTTCATCGATACCGAGCGCGGTCGAAGAAAGCGTTATCATGCTCCAGGAATAGGCTACATTATTTATAATAGGCATAATTCTGTTATTTTTCGGTTAGGGAAAGCCCTTCTTCCACGTAAATCCGTGTGGCAACGCCGACAGGGACAATCACATAAGATATTTTTAAGGTGTCGTTTACCAGCACATTCTGGGCAGGGTCGATATTGACCGAATAACCCGATATCTCCTGCGCCAGGATATCCCCGATAAGCGTCTTGAAAGCTGTTATCTTGGAAGCGGCCAGGTAGCCTGTCGCCGGGTTGACCATTAAAGGGGAGTTAACGTATGGCAGCAATGCCTGGCGGACAGCGCGTCGGGACTTGTTGATGGTGCGGTTACGGGCAATGGTGCGGAAATCCCCCGTCGAGCAGGTCCGGTCTTTAGATATATAGACCCCGTTTTCCTTTCCTGCATACTTGATGGGGAAAATATAACCCTTGTCGTCCAGTTCATCCAGCAGTACCGGCGACAGGGATTCATAGCGGTTAAGGCTTACAAACTCGTCTTCACCCGTCAGGTTAATGTCCCCGAAACCGAATTCTATTTCCTGGAAATCATCGGCAAAGAGGTTGAACTGCTTTACCCAGGCTATGGATTCCTGCACGTTGGCTTTTGCCACAGCGCCTGTAACGGCTCCCAGGAACCCGACGGGCGTATGGTTGATGTTCCGCTTTTGCATCCATGATACCTGCTCGTTTTTAGCCTGCCCGAAAATTACGCTGATACGGCTCGATTCGCAGATACAGGAGGGGATTCTGGAAAGGTTGATTTGCTTGCCTTCCGTAGTATCCGTTCCCGTATTGGACGGGTTGGCGGAGAGGATGATCGACAGCGGCTGGTTCAGTTCCGCCAATGCGGCCGCCTTGCCGTTAAGCGTCTTTACGATATTCAGGCTGTATTTTTCGGCTCCGCCGCTGAGTTTCCATAGCGGCTGCTCGGTCCAGACGCCCAGCTGGTTGATGCTTCCTCCCGATACCCGCTGTATGATTTCAACCGCATCCCAGTCGGCGCTGCAATCGGCAAACATCACGTACAGCTTCCCGTTCCCGTCGATGTTTCCCGACATGCGGAAAAACTCCCTGATATGATATGCGGGAATACCATGCAGGAAATTCTCGTTGTTCTCCTCGTCTTCATCGTTTACATTGACACGGTCGATAATCCCGAAATCCTTTGCCGCCGATTTGCGGCTGGTAATATAAATGACATCGTCGAGCCCCAGTTTGGTCTCGTTATTCTTCCCGTAGCCCGATGTAAACAGGTCGGGCTGCAGCGAAACATCGAACAGCAGTCCCGTTACCTTTTCATTTCCCGCGTAGGAGTTGGACGGTATATTCCCGTCCACATCCCTGATAAATACATTTCCTAAAGCCATACTTTTACGTTTTTAAGATTTGTACCAGGGATTTTTATACAGGACTGCCTTGCCCCGGATACGCGCCGGAGTGCCGGGCGTGTAGCTTCCGCCCTGGGAATCGACATAAAGCGTCTCGCAGGAAGGGTGGTTCTTCAGTATATCGTCAATAAAAGGCGTCAGTTCCGAAGAAGGAGCCGCCGGCTGTTCTGCCGGTTTTTCCGTTTTTGAAAGGGTTTCTTTTTGTCCCTTATCCCCCAAGTCTTCTGATGCTGTTTCTTCGACAGTTACTACCGTCGTATTTTGTACGGAAGTATCCTGTATCTCCGTGGAAGCGGTTTGTACTTCTCCCGTATTTATTTTTTGCTTTGCCATAATTTTTGTTGGTTGACTGTTAAAAAGGGGGAGCTAAAGGATGTGGCCTCCGCTCCCCCTTTGGTATTCAGGATTATTAGTGATGATTAAGGCGCTTTTTTATAAGCGGTGTGAACGACAATCTCAGCGGGACGGACAATGTTGATGTCCATTTTCATGCGCATCTGGAAGAAGAAGAGTTCCGAATTGGCTTGAAGCCGGTCGATCTTCAGGACTTCCGTGTCGTTGGCGTAATCGACTCCCATCCAGAGGTTGGAGTCCATTCCCGTTGTAAATTCGCCCAGTACGACGGTATGTTCGGGAATGCCGACAATGGGTATGATTTTCTTGCCCTTGAAGCGGTAGCGGTTCACTTCCGTATTTTCGGAGTATTTCACCTGCTTGTCGGAGATGTACTGGTCATAAGCGTCCCAGGCATCCCAGCCGATGATAAAGGACAGTCCCGATTTCTTACGGATCTGTTTGGGGCATTTTTTCCACATGGTGTATAATGCCTTTTCCACTGCGGCGCCATCGGCCAGTTCCGTATTTCCGGAGATAATGACCTGTCCCCCCGCGACGGTTTCCGCGTCCGTTGCGTGGGCGTTGTCGATGACCCGCTTGATAAAGCCGTCGAAGTATTTTTCCTTTCCGCGTCCGATCTTGATGCAATCGTTCGGGTTGGTTATACCGGCGGCGGCTTCCCCGCCCTTTGCCGAAGTCCAGATGGCATTGCCGATGTATTCGTTTTTCTTGTCCATCAACAGGCGCAGCATTGTCGCCTGGATTTTCGGGTCGAGTTCGCGGAACACGAGGTTGCCGTCGGGCTGTGCAAAACGCCAGTACTTTTCGTAGTCCCTCGGATTAAATTCCAGGTAGACCATAAAATCCTGCGGGATCAGGTAGCGTTCCGTGAACCGGTATTCGTTTTCGCCGTCCGGCCCTTTTTTCCCGTGGTTGGATGTCGGGGTAGGCACGTTGTCCTGTATGATGTCACCCAGCTTGATGGCGGGAAGCGTGTACTTGTGCTGGATACCTGATTTGATATGTATCAGGCCTTCCCGGTAGGTATCGTTCCCCTGGGCTGTGTATGTCAGGAGGTCTTCCAGTACCTCGCCGTTATAACCGTTCTGTAAAAAGTTTACTGTATCAGCCATTGTTGTCGATGATTAAAGGATTAGCGGATTGTTTTGAACTTGAAGTTTTCGCCGACCACCTCGTTGACTTTTTCGGTCATCTTTTCCCCGGCTGTTTTGGCAGCATCGGCGGCGGCCTGCACGTTGGCAGGGTCGGAAGCGATTTCTTTGGAGATCTTTTCGGGAGCGGGAATCGAGTTAAGCGTATTTTCGGCCAGGGAATAATTGGCTTCGGCCATCTCGATCCACTGGGCTTTACTGCCCTTGTCTATTTTTCCTGCTGTGACGGCGGCTTCGACCAGCGCTTCGATTTTCGCTTTCTTTTCTTCCGTTTCCTTCGTTTGGTAAGTGTTGAGTGAAGCGGCCAGCTCATCGTTGCTCTTTTGCAAATTCTGAATGGTTGCGTCTTTTCCTGCGATGACTGTCTGGGCGTCGGAAAGGGCCGTGGCTGTTTCCTTCAGCTTCGCTTCGACGGAGATCAGCCCGGAAACCCTTGCCATGACATCCTTTACCTCGAAGTTTTCTTTGAGTCCGAGTGTGGCGGCAACCGCCGCGTATTCGGGAGAGTTGTTTCTTATTTCGCTCATTTGTTCTCTGTTTTGAGTTTGTTTAAGAGTAGGGGGATCTGAGGGGAAGTGTTTATTTTCCGGTTCGAATCCGGAAGCTTCGGCGCTGATCCGGGTCATAAGCGCCTGTATGTCGGATGATTTCTGTAATGAGGAGAGTTCGTTTTTTACCTTGTCGCAGAGTTGCTTGGAAGTGCGAAGAACGTTTCCCTGCGGGATAATTCCGGCTTTAACGGCTGCCCCGGCATCGAAGTAGGTGCCGTCCTTTCCCGCTTCGCCTTCCATGATGGCGACGACTTCTTCCTTTTTAAGCCCGAAGCGTTTGCGGTAAATGGTCGTGATCTGGTTTTTGAATGCCAGCACCATATCCGAGTCCGGGCCGTCCGCTTCGGGAAGAAACGGATTATGGATCATCAGGATGGCGTAATCCCGCATCAGGAATTTTTCTCCTGCCGCCCAGACAATGGAAGCCATCGAAGCGGCCATGCCTTCGATGACGCATTCGGTCGGCGCGATAGAATTTTGAATGGCGGAATAGACGGTCATCCCGTGCATGACGGAACCGCCTTCCGAGTTGATCAGTACGCGGATAAGGGACGGGCGGATGTAGTTTTCGAGGAAGTCGAATTCGGATACGAAGCGGCCTGCGGATTCTTCCGTTATTTTTTCAAATAAGCGGATGGTCGCGGTTTCACCCGTTTTACATTCCCCTACAATGTTCTTGAAATGATCTGTATTCATCGAAAATAGACTTTTTCAAGAATAGGGGAAGAAAAGAAAGGATGTTTGAGAAAGGAACAGGGAAGTTCCCATGCATATGGGAATAGTATATGCAGAAGAGTGTTGCGCGCAAGATTTTACCCGGTCAAAGACTGCGGGTAATCAGTAAAAGAGATATGGGATAGATTGATTGGGTTGGAATAACGGTAGTTGTCCTGCCAAAAAGTCCTTTGGCAGGATATCATTTGACAGTCAATACATTCAGGTTATTTGACTATATATGCACAAAACTTAACTGTTTTGTTAAACAAAAAAATCCTTTTGTTTAACGACAAATTATCCACCGAACTGTGTCATAACCTGCGACATAGTTCAACCGTTAAAAAAATCACTCCACATTAAATTCGAAAACCTGTCTGTAATAGTTTTTTGTACCGGCCCACCACGTAAAATTGTCTTTCTTTGAATGTTGGCTGATGCCATGTTGTGTATTTTTGTCGGTTGTATATATCAGCGTGTATTTATAGCGATTCTCCGGTAATTCGTTGCGCCAGCCAAAAGAACCGACCCATGCAAGAGTTGTGGAGTCCGGAAGCAAAGGCGAACCGCTGTCGAAATTCATATCCAGTTGTCCAAAAAAATCACGGCTCCATGTGGAGTCGGGCAGCAGGAAACGAATTGAACCCCAAAAGTAACCCGGAACATATTGTCCGTAAATCGTATCGCGTGAATTATTTTTCAGCATGAAAAAAGGCGCTTTGAAGTATTCATTTCCTTTCTCTTTTGGGAGATACCGTATGCCGAGATTACTGTCTTCCGCGCTGTAATATTTGATAATCTCGACAGAGCCGTTTTTTGTCTGTTTTTTCGGGTCAGACCAATAATTGTACAGATCATAAAAACGTACCTTTATTTCAACTTCTGTTTCATTTCCCGCCAATAAAAACGGATAGTTTAATGTTTCGCGTCCAATTGTCCTGTTCTTAAATTCTACCGACAGAATCCACTCGTTTTTATTTGCGGGAAAGGTCAACATGTTTTCAAACCCGCTGACTGTATCACGAAGCAGCGTTATTTCATTGTTTGCAGATTTCAGGCAAACAAGTGCCTGCGTTGTATCCGTACCGGAATTTGAACAGTTGTATGTGAAATTCAATGCAGTTTGAGCAATACAACTCAAACTGCAAGTAAGCAGTACACAGCAGATAAGGACTTTTGATTTCATTTGCTTTGTGTATTAATGTTCTTTATCCGTAATCATATCTTTAATAAGTTGCTCAAAATCAGGTTCCGGAAAATTCATTTCAAGTACCTTCCATTGATCACATTTGTTTACTATAACGGGGAATTTCCTGAGTTTTTCAACATCGACCATCAAGTTATAAACAGATTCACCACTGAATAAGTCTGTTTGGAATACAGCGATTCCTCTGGCTGCGTCTATTAAATGAATGGTTAATAACCTGTCATTAGTATTAACAGGACTGGTTATGCGAAAATAAAAAGTACTGTCATCCAGCTTCTTATATTCCTGTATTTTATTTGCAACAGCGCCGTCACACATATAATCTATAAATGTCGTATCTGTTACACAAATCCGATAGTTACCGCAAAAGTCACAAGGATAATATATATAATATTCGCCATTGTACAGATATAAATCCCGCCATTTCCGGGGAAATTCATCCGGTTCCCATGCGGTCAGTTCGCCGTTTTTGGCTTTCAACTGCTTCAAGGTTTCCTCGTAACTGTCTTTCTCATAACCGTCCATCGAAAAATCGGCGAGCTTCTCATAATAAACCGGATTTCCTGTCGTGTCGATAAAAATGGAATAAAGAGAATCCTTCTTGATAAAAAGCGTGTCATTGATTACAACCGGAGTGGAGTTTTCATCTACAATAACCATTCTGTTTTGCCCAAAAGAGAACAGGGTGAAAACAGAAAAGACCGAAAAACAAATTATTTTACCGAGGTGTTTCATACCTTATTCATTCTTTATTTGCATCATATCCGGTTGAGCCATGCTTTCCGCTTCCTTCTACCAGTTTCTGCATATCCTCCTGTATGGTTTGAGGGATAACTTCGGTCAATTGCTGTGAATCGTATCCGTATTTCATGATCTTGCGGGGCGTTCCGCCCGTCTCAAATTGTTTTTCCCCGTACTGGCCCAGGCTGAATTCAACCAGCAGGTCTTTGGTGTTTTCTATGAATTGATAGCGGTATACCGGATTCTCCCCGTCCGAAATTTTCTTCAAAGTCCCTGTACCGAACGAATAGATACAAAGATTTACCGTATCATCCAAATCGATAATTCCGTTTTTATCCGTGTCTTTCTCTGCCGAATAAAATACGAGCAAAATGTCATCCCTGAAATAATACGCCTGCATGCCTCCTATAAAAATACGCTCGCTGAACAGGGATAACGTTTTGTTTTCCGAAGGATAGTACAAAATCAGATTGGTATAACCGCCCTCAAAATGCCTTTTGCTGTAATATCCTTTTTTGCCGGTTGAAAAATCAGTATATGTGTCCGTCAATGACAATAGCCCTTCATCGGCAACCTGCACAACTTCTTCCGGTTTCCTTAATGTGGTAATGGAAACCGGGATTATATAAACGGATTTCAGCGTATCTATCAGCCAAGGCGATCCGTACGAAACAATCTGTTTCCTCAAATTTTCCCGGCTCAGGCTTTCAACCTTATCATCCGCTATCAACCCTGTTGGATTATCATGGTGCGAACGTCCGTCAAAAAGATGTAATTCCTTTATCATCACAATGATAAAAACTAATAGTAGAATGACGCCCAATGTACCGGCTACGGCCAGCATTTTTTGATTGTAGTTCTTAATCTTTTCGATGTTCATAATAAAAACTGTTATTTGTCAGTGAATCAGTGACAAATATATGCATAATTTTATTCTTTTCCGTGCCCCGGCTCATTTTCAGGTATGGCCGGAAATTTCTTCATCATTCCCGCCTACCGACGCCTCCAATCCGGTAACCTCATTATAATCCGGTCTTAAATGGTTCCCATGGCCGTTTTCATCTTTTTCCGGCGCATCGGAGTGATTGGTAAAAGGCGGCATGACAACATAACGTTCCACCCAGTTACGGTATTTCCATGACGATGTTTCGCGGAACCAGACCTCATAGTCAATCCAGTAGGCCTGCAGCATATTGGTGGTCAGCGGCATATCGAAATAAGTCAGGTTGCAGCGTTCGTTCAGGGCCGGTTCATACGATTTGGCGTCCTGGATAGCCGTATTCAGCCATTGGAAGACAATAAACGGGTCGCATTCCCTTTCCGGGTCCCGGTTATTGAGGTTATTAAGGATAAAACGGATACGCATCGTTGCCCGGCCCTGCCCGATGCGCTGCTGCTGTACCAGGTAACGGACATTGATAAAATGAACAAATACAGCAGGGAAAGCGATTTCGGTTTCGGTATTCTCTTCACGAAGGATTCGCGCAAACTGCCCGTTATCGATCATAACAGTCCGGAAAAACGGTTCGCTTTCCGGTTCCGCCGGGTTTGCCCTGACTGTCAGGATGGCCCGTTTGACTGCGCCGTACATCTCCACAAAAGGGTTTTGCGGAACCTCTTCGGGAACAGGTTCGGCGCCGTTTTCCGTAACCATGCTTTTGACTGCGGAAGGATTACCTTCGTTTTTAACAATTTCTTTCTTATCTCGTATCATGCGGGAATCCTCTGAATAGTATGTGGTAGAATTTACTTATGTCGTTATCCAGGCGTTTGCTGAATCCGATAAACTGCCTTTGGACGGGTTTCCTGGAGGAATACTGGTTAACCGTAAAGCCGGTCAGCTTCGGGTCTGAATTGTGGATGGCGGCATACCGCCCGTACCTGCCGCTCCGTCCGCGTTTCCCTTTCCGGGGAACGCTTACCTCTGTTGTCCAGATGCTGTACCCGGCGCCTTTGCTGAATATCTTTGTGCGGTTCTCCCGCCAGCCGTTCCGGTTGGTGGAAGCGGCTTCGCCTTTGATGGCGTTTTTAAGGGTTCCCGTATCGTTCATAACGGGATGGGTGAATTTCTTCCCCCATTTGGACTCACGGGGTTGCCATTTGGCTCCCGTCCCGTAAAATCCCCCTGTAAGGAATGAAGTGGTAAAAAAGCGTTTGGAATACCCTCCGGCAAGGGTGGCAAAATCAAACACATTCTTTTCAAAGCGGCTGACAATCGAACGTTCAAGCTTCGATTTCACCCAGTGATTGCAGAATTCATCCAGCGTAATCTTTATCATTTGCTTTCCCTCCCGTGTCCGTAGCGTTTGTAATATTCTTCATCGCTCATGATACGGCGATCATTTGAACTTTTACCGGTAATTCCCGGACCTGCCTCCATTACATTAAGCTGTTTTCCCACATGGATTCCGAATTCCTTTTCTATCTCATCGGCAGCCACTTCGTATTTGTCCGTAACAAGGTCGAAAAGCCGGATGCGGTCTTCATTATTCATTTCGATGCGGTTGGAATACTTGAATTCCAGCCCTTCGCCGATATACCCCATGGCAACCAGGCGCGGTACGATTTCCTCGTTCATGATATTCTCGATATAGCGGCGGTAGACTTCGATCCGCTCGCGGAAAATATCCTGGTGCGCTTTCGTCGAGCCGACATACGATTGCGTTCCTCCAGCCATGGACTCGCTGCCCAGTATCATGTTCGACACTTCACTGTTGACAAACTCGATCAGGCTGACATAGATCCTTTCCGAATTCGACATGGTAAAGGTCTTTATATCTATTTCATCGTCCAGCCCCGTTACGATAACTTTGTTCTGCGCGGCATTGGCGATATCCCCCGCCAGGCGTTTGCGGTCGGTATTGCTCTCGGATACCGTTTTACCGTGGATAATCGGCTGTCCGTAGGTATGGGAAAAGTTTACATAGTTGGCAACCGTAAACTTTTTGGCAAGGATAAGCGGGGTCGTTGCGGAGAATAATCCGATATCCCCTGTGTTAACCAGGACATAATTCCGGTCGTATGTGGCAGACTTCAAATCCCAGTTCGGCAGCCAGAGTCCCTGCCGTTTTACCACAATTCGCTGGTCGGGAAGGACATTTCTTCGTTCAACAATATTGACTTCTGCCAGTTTTCCCGTCCGGGGATGGATATGCGGCATGATTTCCAAAAGCGTGTAGCCGTACAGCTTGGCTTCGACAATTCCCCGGATGATCTTATCAAACTGTGAGCCCTGTATCTTTTGTGTCTGCCCGGTGTCTTTCACATATTTCCCGCGGGAGTTTACCCGGGCAAGCATATAGCGGTCTCCCAGTATCTGGCTTTCCAGCGTCTCTATCACGGCGCGTATATGCGCGTCCTGCTGCAGGCAGGCTTCATACAGGTCTATCAGCCGGGAACGGTCATCCAGGATGGTTCCCGCCGCGACATCGCTGCGGATGGATTTATAGCGGTTGTTACGCTCGATTTCACGGACGTATTCCTGGATCGTTTTTTTGCTTGTGCGAAAAATACTTTCCAGTAATTCGTGATTGAAGGAACCTTCCCTGCCGGTCGTCTGCATTTTTTCCGATTTTTTTTTAAGAATAGGGAAAGCAGGGAAAATTGGTTGTTTTTAGAAAAATTGAATATACACATTCTATTTTTAGATATTTCAATATTATATATCGAAAATAAATGTTTAAAATATATAGTTCTTTATTTAATAAATTTCGATATGTAATATTTATAAAATGCTATTTATCAGATATAACAATAATAATAATGATTCAAATTATCATATTATTCTTAATTTTATTACGTTAAAATGATATATATTTGCAGCCTTATTTTTTACATATAATCCTTATCAGATGGAAAACAAAACAGTAGTACAATTTAACGATGTAAGGTACAGGGAGTTTCCCCATGTCCTGTTCGGGCAGTCCGGCGACGGCATTATATATTTTGATGCCGCAGCATGTATTGGAAAAGAGAAAAACGGGGAAAACCATTCTGTTCCCGCTTTCAGTGAAAAATTCAGTTGGTGGATACATATACTCTCCGAGGCCTATGGCGTTCCTGCCGGAAAAATGATCATACAAAACGGGGATGAAGGGAACCTGCTTTTGGAGGAATCCCTGTTCCTGCCGTTTATGGCCTACCTCGATGCCGCCTTTGCGGTGTATATGCTTGAAAGGATCTCGGAGATGCTGGTTACGGGTATCGTCCTTTCGGACAGCGCCCTGGTCTCCATGGCCAGAGACAGGTTGGGCGGAGGTGATTTAACGCATATGGATGCTGACGGGTAAATTGCGCAGCCGGATATTGAATATTGAAATTTTTAAATCCTGAAATATAATTTATGAGAAGAAGTAAATTCAAGGAACCTAAAACGGTACTCGTGTTTAACGGCGCACGGGTACTGGTAGCGATAGTCCGTTCGCTCCACAGCGCATCGCTCCTTTCGAGGGGTAACCTGCAGGCTATTTCATTCTGCTGTACGGGGAAGTATGTGTCGACGGGAGGATTTTATTTCCGCCATATCCATCCTGACATCGAGGTCGAGATCGGGGACCTGGATACATTGAACCTGGAAGAATACGACAAGATGTGCGGCGTCAGGCGGCGCTACCATTCGGTGCGCGAGATGGCCAGGAGAAGAACTATTCAGGAAAACAAACGAAAGACAGCAAACAATGATGGAAAAGAAACGGATGAAACCGGCATATGAGAAGATTCCCTTCCGGAATTTTCAGATTTATACTGTCCCTGACGGAACGGGAGGGATTGATTACGTGAATTTACATGATCTGTGCAAAATACTCAGGCGGAAAGAAATGATCGGGAACGGAACGGCAATAGACCTTTGTTCATCGGCCAAACGTTTCCCCATGTACGGGAACGGTAAGCTGTACTGGTTTATCAACCTGTATGATATTCATATCCTGCTCGGTTCGGTAAGGAAGGAGAATGCGGCGGTCGCAAAACTGTGTGATGAACTGGAAGACTGGGTAGCCGCTTTGCCTGCGGGTAAAAACGCGGCCCCGTTACCGGTAACCGGCTTACCAGAGGAAAAGCAGCCGCCCCAAAATCCCGTGACCCTGTATTTCCACGGCAAGCCGGTGTTTTTCAAGGCGGAAAATGGGAAGTATTATTTCAATGCTACACGCATGGCGGGAGTCTACGGGAAGAACCCGAGGGAATGGCTGCTGCTGTCGGGAACCACCCGCTTCAGGGAGACTTTGGTAAGGGAAGGGATATCGGAGAGTCTGGAAAGCCAGATTATCACCAAACGGGGAAGCCGGGGGGAAACCTGGCTGGAAGTAAATGTCGCGGTGGAACTGGCCCGGTGGCTCTCTCCCGAATTCTCCCTCTGGTGCAACGGGCAGATTGTGGAACTGGGCATAGAGGGTGTCGTAATACCCGGCAGGGAAAAGAAAAAGCAAACCTGTCCCTCAAACGGTGAACTGCAAAAGGAATTTCCCGTTCCGGCCAATTTCAGGGAAGCCTTGCTCCTGGCTGCTTCGCAGCAGGAGGAAATCGACCGGCAGCGGGAAGTGATTGAAGAGAACCGCCACAAGGTGGCTTTCTATGATGAATTCATTGAGAACAGGGACTGGTTCAAAAGTACGACCCTGGCAGACGAATTGAAAATAACGCCTGTTAAGCTGAACAGGTTCCTGGTTGAAAATAAAATCTGCTATTGGGACAGGACGAGAAAGCAATATGTCGCCGGTGGTTCCCACGCGGCTTTACAGTGTGAAGTCCCTTACCTGTGGACCAACAGGCAGGGCAAGACATACGCTTTCGGCAAGGTAAAACGCTGGAGCAAGGCGGGACGGGAATATATCATCGAACTGTGGCACAGGTACAATCCCCGGATTATTAACCCTTCAATTTCAAAAATATGAACGATGCAAGCGATATGGAAACATTCAAGCAAATCATGCACAATACGGGACGGCGCCGGAGCGAATGTCAATGCGGGAGGTGCAAAGACCAGTGCCGGACACCCTGCCTGGGTACGCCCGGAGATATTCTAAGGCTGATTGACAAAGGGTATGCGGGCAAGCTGGCAATTTCCTGCTGGATGGTCGGAATGGCCGTGGGAAAGCTCTCTATTCCCATACCCATGGTACAGGCCAGACGGACGGAAAACGGTTGCATATTTTTCCGGGACGGACTCTGTGAACTGCATGATTTGGGTTTGAAGCCGACCGAAGGGAAACTGTCGCATCATGTTCCCAAGCCGGAGAATTTTATTTTTGAGTTTTCCCTTGTCTGGAATGTGGCCCGCGAATGGATTCGACCGGCCAACCTGGAAAAGATACTGAAGGTGTTTGTAATAATGTCCGACAGGAATTAACCTGTTTCGCGCGCTTTTCCCCTATTGTTTTAAGTGTAATCAATACCGGATGGTAATCACTTAAAAACAAAAAAACATGGAATTAAAGCGAAGAATGACATTTGAGGAAATGTCGGAGCACATGAAGGAACATTCGTTCAAGGTACCCGGACGCATAACTGTCGGCAAGTATGCCAGGGAGTTGGGGTACAAAGTGTACAAGCCTGTCGTTGCGGGGAAAGTCCACTTCTACTATGTGAACGAAAATATCCCCATGTGACTGGATGAGTTGAACGGTAAAGATTTATTAATTAACCCGGAAGAAATTCTTCCGGAAAAACAATTGGAGATTATGAACGGGAAAAAAGGAAAGTCATTTCCGTATGCAAAGTATCCGTATTCGCTTTCCTATTTGTTCAATCCCGGGGAAGCGCGTTTCGTCCTTCACATGATTGAAGCCGACTTCCTGAAGAAACAGGGCTATGAAACCGGATGGACAAGGACGGAATACATGAAGCGGATGGGGTTGAACCTTTACTCTTTTGAGCGTTGCGTCAGGAAGCTGGAAAAAATGAACCTGCTCACCCGGCGCTATAACACTCTCGGGAACAGGGTGTATTATTCATTCAATATGGATTTGTATGACAGGCTGGTGGAGATTTTATCCGCTACCTGCCATGTCGACAGGCTGATTGATTTCTGTGAGACAAAGTTCAAAAGGGAAAACCGTTCCATAGAAAGCATCACTGAGGAGGAAATTGAGGAACTGAAATCCGGAAACGGGTTGAAAAAGATCCATCCGTCCATGGAGTAGGATTATCCGGTTTCCTTCCGGAGAAAGGCCGTTCGAATAAAAGCAGAAAGCTGGAAGGGAAAGCCCTGTTGCTTAACAGGAATTCAAGCTACCCCTGTTCGAAATAAACCGTCTATAGTATAACTGTATAGAACAGGTAAAACAGTAGAACTATTCTTTTTCTTTAATATACAAAGAAAAAGAATCAAAAAGAAACTTACTTATTAGAAACGCCTATGGCGTTTTTTCTGTTTTTGGGAATTTTTATGAAGTATATAACATGCACTCACTTCAACTTTTGAAAATTAGTTTCTATACTTTTTTCCGGTTGAACCTGTAGGTTTTGATTTTTGTATATAAGTTTGGAGTGTATAAGTACGCCTCCCCGTAGAAAAAGAGTTGTACTAAACGGCTTGTCCGAAATATACCGTAAATTTCGGACAAACAATTCTTGCCCGGTTCAATTAAAAAGTCTACTTTTGTCCGAAATATACCGTAAATTTCGGACAAAGTAATAAGAAATGACTACTGAAGAAAGCATATCGCAAGTCATAAAAGAACGGATTAGCCGTTTTGAGGCGGGCAGGTTGTTCACAATCGGTGATTTTGCAGATTTGAACAACGACAGCCTCGTTACCCGGACGCTATCCCGCCTGCAAAAAGAGGATACAATTATTCGGGTGGCAACGGGCATTTACACCAATCCCAGGAGAACACAGTTCGGTATCCTCTATCCCACGATAGATCAGATTGCCCAAAAGATTGCGGAGCGCGACCGGGCACAGATTATGCCCACGGGTGATACTGCTTTGAATTTATTGGGATTTTCTACACAAGTCCCGATGAATGCCGTTTATATTACCAATGGCGCCAAACGGAAAGTAAGGGTCGGTGAGCGGAATATAATTTTCAAAAATGTTATTCAAAAGAATTTCCAATACAAGGGCAAGCTCCTTCCACTCATAATCATTGCCCTGAAAGAACTCGGCGAAAGCCGCATAACGGGCGAAATCAAGGATAGAATCGTTAAACTCATCTCCGGGAGCGATACTGAAGAGAGGGCTACGATGATGCACGACCTGTACCTGTCACCCGTGTGGATCAAAGAATTGCTATTACCCATCATAAAAGCCGTAACGGAATGAGCATCTGGCAACATTATAACGAGGACGAAAAATTGGTTATGCTCCAGCAAACCGCCGAGGCGAAGAAGATTGTGGAGCAGGCGGTCGAGAAGGATTGGTGGGTAAGTGTCATCCTCGCGGCTTTGACAAAGACTTCGTGGGCTGATTTCTTGCAGTTTAAGGGCGGCACTTCGCTCAGCAAGGCGTGGGGATTGATCAGCAGATTCAGTGAGGATATCGACCTTGCCGTGAGCCGTTCATTTGTCGGATTGCCGGATGATACCAACCAACAACGGATGACAATCCGCCGAAAGGCCTTTCACTACATCACGGAAACCTTGTCCGGCGAATTGAACGAGGCATTGACCGCAAGCGGTATAGCGGGTTATGAGATAAAGCCTGTTACAGAGAACAGTAGTGCGATGGCCGTGGAGATCGAGGTAAGGTACAATAGCGTCCTCCCGACAATTCTCGATTATGTCAAGCCCGTCGTGAAAATTGAATTCAGTGCAATGTCGCTCGACGAACCGTTCGAGGACAAAGAAATGTCGTCCCTCATCAACTTCGTTTATCCCGAAATAGACTCGGAGATCAAATGCTCGTTCCGAACGGTTCTGCCGGAACGTACTTTTTTAGAGAAGATATTTTTGCTGCACGAGGAATACCAAAAGGAAAACCCGCGCACGACTCGAATGTCGCGGCATCTGTACGATCTGGAGAAAATGATGGACACCGATTTCGCACGGTCGGCACTGCAAAACGCGGAGTTGTATAAAACCGTCGTCGCCCACCGCCGGAAATTCAACAGCATTTCGGGCATTGATTACGATACGCACTATCCGGCATCCGTCCGGGTTTGCCCGCCGGACAATCTGACGGCTGCCTGGCAGAAAGATTACGATGATTTGCGGCAGAGTTTTATATATGAGAAAAGACCGAAATCTTTTGACGAATTATCCAACCGATTGCAGGAATTGACAGGCAGAATCAGGAGTATGACCACCCCAATTAAACCCACCTATGAATAAAATAAGAAAATACTTTAGAGATAATAGTTATATAGTCGCTCTGACAGTTGTGACCATCGTTGTCGGCGTTTTACATTTCGCTACAAATGATATGTCGTCACAAATTTGGATTAGGCAATCGACAGCGAACCTGTTTATTACAATTCTCGGTATTTGGATTACCGTACTTTGCATTGATCAGATAATCAAAAAGAAAGAGCAACGAGAAAAAAACAGGCTTTTGGATGTTGCTTATCGGGAGATCAGCAGAGCATTAGAGTGGTATCTTTTTTGTCTCGACCGTATCTACCGGGTTTCGAGTAATGGGAAGCCTGAATTTAAGGATACCTACCGCGAGATGTATGATACCGATCATTTTCGAGAGGCATTCCTGAATTGCGATTTCTCAAAAATTGCCGGGTATCAAAATTGCACATCCGGTCAGTTTTTGCATTCCAGAACAAACGACTTTATTGCCAATATCGACAAAATCATATCAAAATACTCTTTCGTCTTGGACTCGGATACCCTTCGCTGGCTTGAGTTGTTAAAAGGGCATATATTTGTTACCGTGTCTTCTCAAATGGAAAATCCCGAAGGTAAAAGAGATGTTATCTATGGATTCTATAATGAGTTTCTCAAACTGCTTTTCGTGATAGAGGAGATAATTGTATCCAAATCGGGAAATTTAAAACTTGCATCATCTCACGTTCGGAGTATGTGGGACGATGAATCTTTTGAGAAATTGGGGGCTGCACGTTTTGATAGTAATAATTAAATCGGGTAACGCTTACAATTCATTTAACCTGCCTTGTAATTCAACGGGGCAGGCGCTGATGTATTATTCATCAATGGCTTTAAATGCTGCCGTCATAATTTATATTTGCTTTTTTTGCCTGTTTGAAAGCCCCCCGTGCATTCGTAAAAGACGTCATTTACCGGCAATTCGTTCTAAAACAGATGCAATCGCCGCTACGCCTATTGGGAACATACCCGCGAAAGCCGCAATAAATATAATGCCCGGATTGCTATCCTCTGTCTCGGTTGCCACAGCCAAAAACAGGATTGGTATTACGAAGATGAAGTACAGTATGGCGAACATAATCGCGCCGGATCGAATCATTTTCAGATTTTTTACCGGAAGTATTCCTTTTTTATCAATGCTGTTAAGCAAAAGCCAAAAATGGAGCAGCACGAAGAAAAAACAAGCCGCCGCCAAGTATAATCCAACGCATACTGGATATTGCCAAAAGGCGTATTCAGGGTAAATTCTCGCAATTTCTGTTCCAAAGGACGGAACGCCGAAAATACATACCAACGTCCCGGCAATAGCGGACAAAATTGCTATTATTCGTAAAATTATCGTGGGAAGTCTCTTTATTAACATATTCATATCATTATTATTTTTTGATTTTTTCAAATGTCACTTTTATGATTTCCATTTTATAAATCCAATATTTTACTTCATTACCTCATTGTCTCTGGCACTCGCCCATGGCTGCTAACTCTCAGACTGGCGCTTGTCCATGCACTATGGGAGAGCATATTCGAAGAACCGACCGGTTACCGTTTTTTCTTTCTCCTCTTTTTCTCAGTCGATTCGCTTGCGGTTTCCGCCAACTGCCTGTTCCGTTCTTCAACCATCAAGCCCAATACCTTTTCCGCTTCATGACGATTCCGATAATAATTCCCGCGCCTGAGCCTTTTCCTGTCCCTGGGCCTGTAATTATCCGGTACGGCTATTATATCCCAAAAATCGTCAATATAATAATAAATACGGCCTTTCTCTACCCGGAGGCCTACAGGCTCTATCCGTTTGGCATGCCCGTTCCATACCTTGCCCGCCTTTTCCAGTTCACCGGCCAGCATGGCGCGATCCTGGGTGTTGACATGCTCCAGCTGGTAATCGGAGGCCTTGCCCGCTATTTCGTACAGGGAATGCCGGACGGGCTTGCCGTTCTCCTTCATGCAGTACATGACGATTTCCCCCTTGTTGTTTATTTCACGGAAGACGCCCACGGCAACCCTTTCCCCGAGCAGGCTGACCCTCAGCTGAAGGTTATCAGCCGGCAGGATGCTTTCTGCCGGTTCGTTATTGAATTTATTCCAGAGCAGTTTTGCCCTGTTCATCTCCTGCTGCAGCCGTATCATTTCCGCCCTGTCCGCTTTCCGGAAATCCGTTTCAGGTATTTTCACGGCGGAAGTGACGAGTCCCCCGTCGCCTGCCAGCGATACGCCCAGTATAATGGAATCAAAGCCCAATCCCTGTACGATTCCTATGGTGTCCCCAATGACGATCGCATCTCCTTTTCCGGGCAACTCCCTGTCGAACCACTTTTCAAAATCCTCGAATGAAATGCTGTGGGAAGCATGGCCTCTCTTTTTCGACTCATCAAACTTGACATAAATCCCCCTGCGGGCCAGGAAGGATTCAATGGCCAGCTCGTCTTTTATTTCCCTTGTCCTTGTCGCTTTCAGGAAAGCCACTATCTGCTGTTTGTTTTTCATATATAACATTTGTTACCGGTACCGGACATCATACTATAGATACAGTTATGAAAAAAGCAAATATACAGGGTTTTTCCAGAAAAGCAACGCAATAATTCCTATTTGATGTATTTTATCAAAAAACGAACAAAAAAGTAGCTAATAATATGTTTTATAGCAGGATATAAAAAGGCTGTATATGTCAACGCATCAAAATACAGCCTCTGTATATATACATATCTCCATTTTTGTTTATAGAAGAAAATATTGTTTAACACCGTGAATTTAATCCGGTTATTAAGTATAAGCAGAACAAATAAAACGGTTTACCATATACAGGCATTTGCCATACGGTATATGTCTATGGTTGGTAAGCGGAGTAAATATTGCGTTTCCGTATCTTTTCCCCTCGTACCTGTACTTAAAGTACCCTTTATACAAATTCGACTACCCCCCGTCTGTTTTTCAAAAACGGGACTTGGGAATTTGACCCGGGGACAAATATGGGATCCGCACCCGGGGGGATACCCTCCCTTTTCTTTTTAAAAATATCACTCTGTTGATAATCAACAGCTTAACAGGTTTACTTTTATGGAAAGTAAACCAAAAACAGCCAAAACAGAAAAACAAACTATCATTTTGAAAGCAAAAATTGTTTTTTAGTCCGGAAAATGAATTAACAGAAAGCAATATTAAATTATAACACATTGATATTTAATAATATGACTTTTTCAAATGTAAACTTTCATTTTGTTATATGCTTAAATCGGGGTCTTTTTTTCATTTTGCGAAAATAAAAAATTTTTCAATCGGAATAATATTTTTAATAAACGATTGACATTCAGATATCTAAAGTCGTACATGCGCGCGATTATATCCATTCATTTTAAGCCCTCCGAAAAAAAATATTCTCAAAAAATTATTGTAAAAAGTTTGGAGTTTGAAAAATTGTAACTATTATACCCCTGTCATCAAAACGACAAAAAGCGAACGAATAAGTAACCATATACAGAGAAACAAATGAAAACAATATACAGGAAATGAAAACTAAAAATTGAAATAAGGCAAAAGAACAAAAGACCGCAAAAGCGAGAAATAAAAAGCCCTTTTTATTGGAAACATTTTTTTGAGGCTTGGAAAATCAAAAAACGCCTGTGCGCTTGGGAGCGCTTAAATAGTGGGTTAAATAACCACCCTAAGCAGGACTACAAACCAATGTAGCAAGTTGGAACGGTGAAGGTACGTGTACTTTGCAACCGAGTGCGAAAAACGTTAAAATTTGGGAGTTTTTCCACTGAATAGGATGCGTAATGAATAATGCCGTAAATGCGCCCCTGTGCGCTTGGAGATAAAATACGCTATGCAGGAAAAACAACCTGCACGGGGCTTGAGAAAAGAGTATTGCCAATGTTATACCCATAATCACCAGCCGCTACCCGCCGCCTGTTAGCTGCCGCATTGGAAAAGATGCGGGACGTGCCAGAGAAGCAACCGGATGAAATCGGAGTATATCGGGTGTTTGCCACGATGCAAAATTTGCTGTTTACAGTTTCAATGCAAATATAAGCAAATTTTGCGAGCGAACTATGTGGCACGTTTAATTGAGGCGCAAAGTTGTAAAAAGTAAATTTTGTGCGCCGGCGGGGTGAACTGCCGGCGCACAAGTTACGGGCATGCAGCAGGGTTGCTGCCACTGTAAAGTGCCGGGGTTCGATTCCCTGAGTGCCTGCAATATGCGCTGTTGCATAGCTATAAATAATAATTTATCATCATGGCAATTTCAAAATTAAACGCAGAACAGTTTTCTGCAACCGGAACAGAATTTTCAGGTATTATGTTTGTGTATGCAGGCAAGGAAAACACGGAAACCGGCTTGCAATTCTTCGGCAAGGATTATACCCCTGCCGATAAAACACAGGATGCCGTATTTGAAGCAGTCAAAAACGTTATCGCAACCTTTTGGGCTGTAAAAGACAAGGAAACCGCATTGCGTGAAGGCGCTGACGGTATCCGCTCCAAACTTCGCGCCTCAACTCCGTCCGCAATCATTATCCGCACAACGGACAACGGGCTTGTGAAAAAATTCGACCTGTCGGAATCCGTATGGGCTCGCTTGGGCTTAGTGCCGACAAAAAAGGACTTGGAACGTTCCGCAAGGGATAAAAAGAAAGCGATCCACAATGCCGCCAAAGCGATTTTTGAAGCAATGAATTTCCGCGTGGAATTGCAGAAGGAAGAAAAGGATGAAAGCAAAAAGACAGCCGGAAAAACAGAAAAAGGAACACCGGAAAATACCGCAAGTAAGGAAAAAGACCTTAAAAACGCTGCTTAATCAATAAACCATAATAGATTAAATACAAAGGGTGTAAGCAAATGCGTATGCCCTTTGTGTATTTACAGGGCGATAATAAAAACTGTGCCGGAGTTGTATCCCGGATTGCCCGCAAACCACTTTATATGCTTAGCCATTCTTTTTTACTGCCAATGCCGTGATGGCATTTTTTCCACCCCCTCTTACTGCCGGTTATATGGTAGGGCATAGCTTCAATAGTGTGCTATGCCCCTTCCATGTTCATATAAGCAGGGAAATGTATGACAGTAAAAAAGTTTTGCCCAAAGTATAACCTTACGGCTTAATACGTCCTATTCCTTTATTAAGCAAGTTCAATTATGTACAGGAAATATCAATTAAATTATTCCAAAGAAATAATATATAACAACTGATAGTTGTTGACGAATGGGGTAAGTGCCTTACCTCTAAAAGATATTTGACCGGACAATACATCAACTGAGATTAAACGCGGGTAAGTATGCCTTCATCGGCTACCTGGTAATGGATTACGAAGACCTTGTCGATGAATATGAAATAATATCCGGCAAATGCCCGTGGCTTATTCTTTGGTTAATTATAGGTAATATAATACTCACAAATAAAAATAAAAGTATATTTGTAATATTAAATGGATAGAGTATGGATAGTACAACATTATATGCCGAAAAAGCCCGCCTGGTTCAATCTATTCTTAATGATGTAGATGACGAAAAAGTGCTTGAAAAAATAAAGAGAATTATTTCAAAAGCCGTAAAATATCCGGCAAGAATGACTGTTGATGAATTGAAAGCAGAAGTGCAGGAAGCAACGGAAGAAATAAGACAAGGAAAGGTTACTAAACACGATGACTTTGTAAAAGAAATGAAGTCATGGAAGTAAATTGGTCTGATAAAGCAAGATTCAGGGTCAGGGAGATTTTCGATTTTTACAATATAAAAAGCAGTAGGGCAGCATCAAAACTTATAGAGGACATTGCCGATGCAGGAAATTCTTTGAGTAAATTTCCACAAATGGCAGCCATAGAGCCAGTTCTTTCTGATTTACCAATAGCATACAGGGCATTAGTTGTAAGAGAAAACTATAAGATTATCTATTTTGTGAACGAAAATGTAAATATAGTTACTGTATGGGATTGTCGCCAAGATGATAAGAAACTAAAAAAAGAAATAGGATAAATAAAATATACATATCGAAATAAAGGCATGGAACAATAGTTTCCGTGCCTTTTTCATTTTCCGGAACTTCATGTCCCGGAAGAAAAATACACATTAAAAACATTGTCATCCACACCGGCCTATTCACTATTGGCAACAAATAACAGCAACCAAATGCAAATAGTATGGAAGATAATATAAACCGCCCCGAGCACTATACCTCACATCCTTCAGGCATAGAGTGCACCCAAATTACCGAATGCCACAACTTTTGTATCGCCAATGCTATAAAACATCTATGGCGAGCAGGACCGGAAGCCGATGCCGATAAATCCTCCCAAGACAAGACAATCGAGGATTTGGAAAAAAAGCCGTGTGGTGTATCCGGCATGAAATGGACGAATCAAGAAATAATCATATAAAGCGTGGGGGCAACACGTAAAACGTGCGCAAAAGATATGAAAGTACAACTCGTCATAGCCGATAACAAACCCATCGGCTACAATCTTGTGCCGGAAAACCCGGATGAACAAAATACACTGAAAGTAATCCAATCCCTGCACTTCCTCGCGGATGACCGTGCAAAACGCATTTCCTACGATGGTATTTCCACCGGTAATCAGGGAAAGCCGGATTGTATGTACTTTATGCAACATAAATATGCCGCTTTGCCTCCTGAAAGCGATATTAAACAACTTATACTCAAAATGTCAGGCAAGTATGTAGCACAGAAAAAACAGATTGAAGCAAACGGGAAAACATTTCAAAAATCATAAAACCGATAAATAATTACCACAATGTCAAATACATGTATGAACACCCTCAATGCAGAGGGTAGGCCTATTCAAATCGAAGAATTAGTCAATAAAATGTCCGGGCATTTTGGAGATAACCTTGATATTATTGATGAATTTGCTACCGAAGATAAAGGTTATGCGACACTTTCGTTTAATTCACGATGGCAAATGCCACAGAAGGAATTGCTGGAAATAACACACTTATTATCCAATCATGAAGGCTTATATATCCGTGTCCTTGCCGAAGAAGCAGGAGAGGAATATTTTGAACAAGCTATATTTAGCGATGGCAAATGGACTTTTGAGAACCCGCCAACAATCAATGTCCAAATATATGCCTTAACTACGCAGGGACTTGAGCAAATCCGTCAGCATATTAAGGAAAAGGGAAATATAGACTTTGGGGAGGATTGTACCCGGGTGGCATTGTATGTTAATGATGACGGCGATGCAGAATGCCCGTATTTCGAACGTATTGAACTCGAAACCAACGACAAACTTTCAGTGCTGTTGTCTGACGGGCTTTGGCTCTATGAAGATGACCTGACTACGGTTCATGTCATGGATATATTAACCTTAATCGAAGAAGGGCGTGCAAACAGAGAATAATACGCAATTAATCTCCCGCCAATTCCGCCGGAGAAATCCTGAAGGTTCCTTTACCCGTGGCTACAGCTATTGGGAGGATATGGCAGAAAAAGGCGACTGGGGATTTGTCTGCCAGTTCCTGCCGGATTATGAAAGACGTGACGATGTAATGACTTCCGATGACCTTGCCTGTGTGATCGATAAGGAAAAGCCACTCGGGTGGCTTTATGAACATTATCAGCAATGGGACGGGCTGAGCCTTGAAGCATTAAAGAAAGTCCGGGCGCAGTGGGATTATGAACTCTTCCAAGAAGCCGAAGGGTATCTGGTTGCTGCCATACAATCCGGTGAAATTGAAGTACGGGAATTCCCTGTTCGTTTAGCCTCAGCCCGTATTCTCGGCGAAGGCGGAGAAGACCGCGTATGGCTGCAATGCGCTGACCGGACACTCACCACCTGCGACCGGGAGTTCTTTGTCCCTTCATCCCGGTTGCAACAAGTAAAAAGCAGATGGGTCGATGAAGGTACGAACGAAGAGCGGTTCCAGATATTCCATGAGAGTACCGGTTCCAGCGATGCTTACTGGTGCAATGCCCAGAGTATAGATTTTGAATAATTAAATCCGTAAACTCCAT
>JAITVS010000222.1 GCA_031285685.1 Tannerella sp. | reverse complement strand
TTACTCAGGTAACGTTCTCAGGTGATGTCTACCCCGTAATTACGTCCTTTACCTTCGTTGACTAAGGCTTTATCTACGTAGAATTCGTTACGATTAAGTACCGAGTAGGAGCCGTCGGCTTCCACGGGGACATCGAATAAATACTGATAGAATGGTTCTATTTTCAGATTTACGTTATCTGATATTTTCAGAGCGTACGATAACATGAAGTGATGCGCTTTCGTAAAATCCAGTTTTTTGTTAACAAACTTGTCGTTCACCTCAACGAAATACACATCGATTTTTTCCATGCGGCTATGCATCCCGTAAGCCGCAGCAAAAGTGCTGCGTGTAGTAGGTTGCCATCGGATGCCTGCGCGCGGTTCGAGCGTCCATGAGTTGTTGAGGGTTAGCCATTGTCCGTTTAAACCGAAATTGAATGTGATGTAGTTGTTGATACTTAAAGCATTGCTTATATATGCCGTTGCTAATCCGGTGTTACCGTCTCCGTCATATACGGGGTGTAATTTATCGCCTATATAGGAAGACATTGTCATGTCCATATCATAGAATAAGCGTGTATAGTTTACCCCCATTTTATTGGTGAAGCGTGAGCTGAACTTACGGTTGTGCGATATATCTAAAATAAGATTGGAAAAATTTCGGTTCATATCCAGATAGGGAAAACGGCCCATGTCATTGTCATAAAAATCGACATACGCGTGTTCTTTGAAGAATGTTCCGGCAAGTGTTGTTTTAAGTTGCCCTCCCTCACGGAACAGATAGGAGTGTCCGAGTCCCCCGGCTGCCATGTATTGTTTGGAGGCGGAATAGTTTTCGTCCATCTTGCTTTTCCATTCGGTGGTATCTGTATTTTCGGTGATTAGATTGTCGATTAATCCGGTCGCCCAAAAGGAGAATGTGCCGGCTTTCCGGGTCGGAAAATTCAATTTCATATTTAAATCCTGATAATCTATTTTTTGCCCGTCCATATCCATCAGGCCGATTTTTTCAGCAAAGCCGGTAGCAGAGTAACGATAGTTTACAATGTATGAAGAACCGTTTTTACGGCTTATCGGACCCTCGGATGCAAAATCGAACCCTAATGTTCCGATTTGCGCCGTGTGTTCGTATTTCTGATTGTTTCCGTTTCTCAGCTTTACATCGAAGACACCGGAGACCGCATTGCTGTACTCCGCAGGAAAGGCGCTGGTCAGGAAGTCGGAATTACCCAGTACGTGAGCGCTTAATGAAGATAAGATGCCGCCTCCGAGAATGGAAATGTCGGCAAAGTGGTTCGGATTGGGTATTTCTACTCCTTCCATCCGCCATGAAAGTAAATGAGGAGCATTTCCGTGGATAGAGATGCCATTTGACATGCCGTCAGCCGAAACTCCGGCAAAAGCGCTGACCAACCGTGCGGGGTCATCAATACCTCCGGCATAACGGCTAGCCTCTTCTACGCTGAACATTCTTGCTCCTGTGGCGACCATTTTATTGAGAGGCTGTTCCTTGTTTACATGGGGGCGAACGACCACCTCGTCCAATTGTTGAACTGATTCCTTCAGAGTAATTTCCAGATAAACCTCTTTGGAGGATGACACCATGATCTCTTTTATGATCGCCGGTTCATATCCTATATATGTCGCTTTTACCGTATGTCGTCCGACGGGAACATGTTCTATGGAGAAGTTACCGTCATCGTCGGACGTCGCTCCTTTTTCCATATTATCGGTTAGTGTGATGGATGCAAAAGGTATTGTTTCACCGGAAGCGGCATCTGTTATGATGCCTCTTATTGTTTGTGTCAGCTTGTTGTCGTGTTGGCCGAAAGAAGATACCGGAATGGCGGTTAATAGAAGAAATAGAGGCCATATTTTTGATTTACCGAGGTTTTTAACGTTTGATTTGAGAAGACTTTTGATTGTTGGATTTAATTTTTTCATTTTTTGTGCTGTTTTTATTTACAGCACAAAAGTAAATTTCAAGTAAATGCATTTTTGAAATTGTAGACAAAAGCGTGGTTTTTGTAGATAAAACGAATAAATTTATCTCATCAATAAAGTTATTGTGGCCATATAAATCAACATGCCGATGATATCATTCATAATTGTGATGAATGGTCCTGTCGCTATGGCCGGATTTATGTTGAATTTATCAAGTATCATCGGAACGATTGTGCCGAACGTACTGGCAAACATGACAACGGCAAACAAACTGATAGATACGGCCATTGTAATATGATGGTCACCGAGCGTAAAATAATTGTAGACAAAAACGATAAAGCTAATGATGGCTGCGTTAATCAGTGCTACAGCGACCTCTTTAAATACCTGTTTGAAGATATGAGTGTGCTTCAGACTGTTGTTTGCCAAACCTTGTACGACAATTGCCGATGACTGAACTCCTACATTTCCACCGGTACCGCCGATAAGCGGGATGAACAGCGCCATTTTAGGATTTGTGGCAAATCCACTTTCGAAGCCTCCGAGAATCATCGAGTTGCTCAAACCTCCAATCATGCCGAAAAGAAGCCAGGGTAAACGCGCAGCTGTCTGTACCAGTACGTTATCCGATGTTTCTACATCCTGAGAGATACCAGATGCCAATTGGTAATCGCGTTCGTGAAGTTCTTTTACTTCGTCCATGACATCGTCGACGGTGATACGCCCTAATAATCGTCCGATACTATCAACAACGGGAAGAGATACCAGGTCGTACTTTGATATAAGTTCCACCACTTCTTCCATCTTTGCTTTGTCATGCACAGAAATGGGATCTTTTTGCATGACATGCTTTATTTTGGATATAGACGGACTTGTGATAAGTTTTTGCAATGGAAGAACTCCGCGTAGGCGTTCATCGTCATCGACTACATATACATTATATATCTCGTTCATATTTTCCTCTTCGGCCTGTTTTCGCATCTCTTCAATACACTGGGGCATACTCCAATTCTCGTTGACGACAATCATCTCAGTACCCATCAACCCCCCTGCGGTATCTTCGTCGTACTTCAAAAGATCAATAATGTCCCCGGCCTGCTCAACATCGTCAATGTGTGAAAGGATTTCCTCCTGGCGCTCTTCGTCCATATCACGCATTAACTCAACAGCGTCATCCGTGTCCATTTCGTTTACAAAGCGTTGGGCGATGACTTTATTGGGGAGTTCGTTCAATAATTTACGACGCTCATCATCTTCGAGTTCCATCAGGACGTCGGCCGCCTTGTCTCCGTCCATCAGCAGGTACAGGTAGATTGCTTCTTTTAAGGTCAGTTCCTTATACAACTCTGCAATATCGGCCGGATATAAGTTTTTCAGAGTAGTAACCGCCTTTTCTTTATCTTTCGTCTCAATGATTCTTTTCAGTTCATCGATGTATTCTTTCGTTATTTCAATCATGGCGCTTCTATTGAAAGTGAATAACTTCTTTATTTGCTGTGTAAACGTATCGTATACTGTCTTCTACAAAAGAATCTGAGGCAATACTTTTTTCAGGCTTTTCTCCCGGGTAGCTTAAATCTGCAATATCCAATACGGAATAAAACAAGTTTGATGCGCTTATTTTTTTATTTATATTTGCTTTCAGGGCTTTCTGTTTATGTGGGTATGCCCTGTTGTAATCCGGTGATGTCCATATAAATAGAGGGATGTGAACCTCAGCTTTCGGAGGATTTTTACTTCCGTGGAAGACTGAAAGACTCCCGTTATCGTACAGATTTTCAGCATGATCGGAGATGTACAGTACAGTTGAAATGCACTGTTGGGATGCTACTCTGTTTATTATTTCCGATAAAATAAAGTCCGTATAAAAAATGCTGTTGTCGTAAGCGTTTATTATCAATTCTTTGTCCTTATCCGAAGTGATGGAATAGTTTGCTGTTCCTTCCAGTGCCGGAATATAGCGCTCGAATGGTTTCGGATATCTGAAATTATACCTGAAATGACTGCCTAAGGTGTGTATGACGATGAATGTTTTTTGTTCGTTTTTATTCAATAATGAATCAATATAGGGCAATAGTAGTCCGTCGTAGTTTTCAGGATTGTCGGATTCGTCAGAAATAAAGAAGGCTTTGTCTATATCTTTTGCTATACGTTTAATGTATGGGTGGTAACCGGATTGATTGGCTATCCAGCCGGTATAGAAGCCACATTCTTTAAATGCATCAGCAAAGGTTTTTTCTTTGAATGCATCATCAGGATTGAGGGGAGTGGCACTTGACAGTAATAACGGTAAAGCAAATTCTGTTACGGTTGACGTTGTGTATACATCACTGTAAGTCATAAAATCCTTAATCTTCTCTAATTGCGGAGATGTGTGTCGTTTATATCCGTTTATGGAAAAGTTGCCGTATCTCGCCGATTCTCCGATTATCACGATATATATTTCCCGTTCAGGCAAGATGGAGTTCTGTTTTGCGTGATAAGAAAATGATGCGATATTTTTGTGCATATTTTTTAATATCATATGATTCTCGTATTTACGAACGAGTGTAGCTATTATATTACAAGGATATGCACTTCTGTAATTATCAATAAAATTATCTGTTACTTCATTGATATTGGCATGTGATTTTTCCAGACGATACTCGGTAGCGTATGTTGTAAAGAAGAACGTCAGGTTGAGTGCGATAACAGATACTCCTGCAATGAAAGAATATTTACGTGTAAATAAATAGTTGTTTTTTATTTTACGAAAAACAATAAAATAATACCCTGTCCATAGCAATAATAAGATAAGGCATTGCCATTTAATTGTCATGAGCAATTCCGAGGCTTCACTAATATTCGTGTTCAATACGGAAGAAATAAAGCCGTCCGTTACCGTCGATTTATAGATCCAGACATATCCGATTTCAAACGGAGCACATAGCATGAATATACTTTCAAATAAAAAATACCATCGCATTTTTAAAAATAATGCGGGGGTGATTAGTATGAATGACGAGAAAATGAGATATTCAATTTGTTTTATGTGACTTTCTGATAATTCGCTGGATAGAAAAATGACAAAAATATTCGGCAATATCAATACGACGAACAGTAGAAATATCCATCCGTAATTATTCGGTTTGAAAATATTTCGTTTTATAATTTGAATAGAGTTCATAATCCGTTTTATCTATGAAGCCGGCTCTGCATCTTTTTCTTTCAGATATTTATCGGCTATCAGCGTAAGTTCTATAAATTGTTCGATTAATAATTGCTCGGGCCGCTTGTCGAAAATGGGTAATGAGAAATAGGGACAATCTTTGCCTAACAGGGGCTTCATCGAGTTGCGTAATGTTTTCCGGCGCTGATTGAATGACGTCTTTACAACCTTTCTGTATAAAGCCTCCTCACAACCTAAATCCGTGCGATTGTTTCGCGTCATACGAATGACTGCACTTTTGACTTTCGGCGGAGGGTCAAAAACTTTTTCGCTGACGGTAAAAAGATATTCCACATCATACCAGGGTTGTATCAGCGCACTTAGTATGCCGAATGTGCGACTTCCCGGAGATGCCGCAAGACGCTCTGCAACTTCTTTTTGTATCATGCCGGAACAACATATGACCTGTTCGCGGTAATCAAGTACTTTAAAAAATATCTGGCTTGAAATATAATAAGGATAGTTGCCGATAACACAGAATTTATCATTGTAGAGATTTTCGAATTTCATTTTCAGAAAGTCTTCTACATAGATACGGCCTTCAAGTTTTGGAAAATTCTGTTCGAGGTATTTTACAGACTCCATGTCTATCTCTACGACAGACAGGTCATGTCCTTCATTGAATAAGAAACGTGTGAGCACACCGGTTCCGGGGCCAACCTCCAGAACAGGTAAGCCGCGATATGCCGACAGCGTTTCCGCGATACGCTGTGCAATCCCAAGGTCTTTTAGGAAGTGTTGTCCTATAGACTTTTTCGGCCGGATAATCGTCATCAGTTTCCAATTTGCTTTAAACTTTAAAAATAATTTTAATATACAACTCATCATTTGGTAATGCAGGGCGTATTTTACTTAAAAATGCCACAATATCTGATTTGCACTACTTTATGCGAGAAAAAGAATAAAATTAATGTAATGTTCCAGGGATAAAATGAGCGCGTCTATTTTGTATTCCTGTTAACTTACACTATCTTTGCGGGCACAAAGATACAAATAATAACTAAAATATTGCATGGATTTTAAACAAATTTTGCGAAAGATTATTAAGGTGTTACTTCCTTTATCTTTAGGCGTTATTTTGTTGTGGTACCTATATCGCAATCAGGATTTAGGTGAAATGATGAATGTAATAAAGAAGGGTGTGCGATATGATGTGATTCTCTTTTCGCTGATATTCGGGTTGATGGGGAACATTATACGGGCCTTGCGCTGGAGTATGCTGATAGATTCTTTGGGTAAACGTGTCAGGCGTAAGAATGTTATATATGCGGTTCTTGGAAATTATGCAATCAATATGGCTCTTCCGCGTGTCGGAGAAATATGGCGTTGCGGAGTGACTTCGAAATATGAAAAGGTTCCTTTTACTAAGTTGCTGGGAACGTTGTTTGTCGATCGTATAATGGATACGATTGTTGTCGGATTGTTAACACTCTGTTTGTGTATTTTTAATATTGGTTTTTTTCAAAAATTCTTTTCTGAGAATCCCCCGGTTATTGTGGAGGCGATATATAATATTGTATCTTCCATATGGACATACGTCGGACTTGCTCTGTTTGCATTACTAATCTGGTTGATATTTGTCAAATTAAAGCATTTATTATTTGTACAAAAGATTATCGGCGTGATAAAAAATATATTGGAAGGCATTAAAAGTCTTTGGAAAATTGAACAAAAAGTCCGTTTTATTATAGAAACATTATTGATCTGGTGTTGTTATTTTCTTTATTTTTATATTACATTTTTCGCATTTGATTTTACGAAGGATCTGGGTATCCGTATCGGTTTGATCGCTTTTGCAATGAGTAGTATTGGTGTTGCCGCTCCGGTACAGGGAGGGATTGGCGTATGGCATTTTATGGTCATATCGACATTGGTAGCCTTTGGGGTAGATTCAAATGACGCCGGTGCCTTTGCCATGGTGGTTTTTGCAATACAAACGGTCTGGGTGGTACTTGTCGGATTGTTCGGTATCGCCGCATTGCCTATTGCAAACAAGAATAATGAAGTAAAAGATGGTGTCGAACCGGAAAACTGATTTTTTTATTTTATTGGATAATCCGGATTTTATGATTAACTTTGAATTTTTAAATTGTAAAAATCATGACTGCAGAAATTAAATCGCTTAATCCTCAGTCTGTTTGGGGATACTTTTATGAATTAACGCAGATTCCGCGCCCGACAGGGCAAATGGAAGCTGTAACGCGTTTTATCATTGATTTCGGTAAAAAATTGAATCTGGATACTGAGCAGGATGAGGCAGGAAATGTGATCATTCGTAAACCTGCTGCGCCTGGGTTTGAAAATAGAAAGGTTGTTGTGTTGCAATCTCATCTTGATATGGTGCCTCAAAAGAATAATTCTGTTACGCATGATTTTACCAAAGATCCTATCAATGCATTTATTGATGGTGACTGGATAAAGGCGCAGGGTACCACATTAGGAGCAGATAATGGTATCGGTGTGGCTATGTCAATGGCTATACTGGCTGATAATTCATTGAAGCATGGAGCTCTGGAGGCGTTGTTTACCGTTGATGAAGAAGTGGGTATGGATGGCGCAAATGGTTTGAAACCCGGTTTTGTTCATGGCAGGATCCTGTTGAACTGTGATTCGGAAGAAGAGGGAAAGTTATTTGTCGGTTGTGCAGGTGGCGCTGATCTAAATGTTTCATTCCAGTACAAAAAGGGTGCTCCATTAATTGATGGTGATGTGGCCGTACGTTTGTTTTTGTCCGGTCTCAAAGGCGGGCATTCGGGGGTTGATATACATTTGGGACGTGCCAATGCTAATAAATTAATGTTTCGTTTCCTGAAAGAATCAGTACGTGATTATGGTGTACGTCTGGCGACAATCGACGGCGGCTCTTTACGTAATGCTATACCGCGTGAGGCGGAGGCGGTTATTACTCTTCCGAAAGGCAATGTGGAGCCTCTGTGGGAACTTATAGCCGATTATCAGGATCTTTACCGGGAAGAATATGCCGGTATTGAAGACAATATAAGTTTTGTGGCTGAAATGACGGATGCTCCGTTTACGCTTATACCGGAAGAAATCCAGGACGATCTGATTAATTCGGTCGAAGGGTGTCAGAATGGGGTGGCTACCATGTTATATGATTTTCCGGGTACGGTAGAATCATCATCAAATCTTGCATTAGTAAAATCTTCCGATGGCCTGATTGAAATAAAAATTTTAGCTCGTAGTTCATCTGAAAGCAGGAAAGCAGCTTTGCTTTCGTCTTTGGAAAGTATATTTTCCCTCGCAGGCGCCAGAGTTGAGTATGGTGGAGCTTATAATGGCTGGCAGCCAAATGCAAAATCTCCGATATTGAAAGTGATGGAAGAGACCTATGAAAAGCTTTACGGAATAAAACCGGAAGTGACGGTTATGCACGCAGGCCTTGAATGTGGAATTATTCAAGGAGTCTATCCGGATATGGATATGATCTCATTCGGACCGGATCTGAAGCATCCTCACTCACCGGATGAAGCGGTAAGTATTTCTTCGGTAGAAAGGGTTTGGAATTATCTTAAAACTGTATTGGAAAATATGCCGGTATGAGTATCTTTCTTTTTATATAAGCTTTTTTAATATAGATTAGTTAAAAATCAGCATTTCTTAATGCTGATTTTTTTTGTGGAAAATATTTGCATTATTATAGGGTGTAAATATTGAATATGTGTGCAAAAGAACAAAAAATGCACACTGAAAAACAAAAAATGCACATTTCCGGCTGTCGTAAAGATGTATTTTTGTCTCCTGTCATTGTTGACTATTTTAAACTATTTAAACATATTATTTATGAATTTAAAAAAACTTGCTAAGAAGACAATTGCATCTCTGCTTTTGAGTATGCTGAGCATTGTTGCTTTTGCACAAGAACATGCAGTTACCGGTACGGTTATTGATGAACTGGGTGATCCGGTTACCGGAGCGAATGTTGTAGTCGTAGGTACTACAAACGGTACAATTACGGATATCGACGGGAATTTTTCTCTTTCGGTGGCGGGAACTGCTAAACAACTGGAGATAAGTTTTATCGGAATGCAGAAAGAGGTTGTTAACATTGTTTTTGGAACACCTGTTCACGTTACATTGAAAGAAAATGCCGAATTGCTGGATGAAGTGGTTGTAATCGGTTATCAGACAGTAAGACGTAGGGATCTTACTGGCTCTGTGGCTTCCATTAAGGGTGACGCTATTTCCGCTTCCCCTGTTACCAATGTGGCTCAGGCGCTGCAAGGTAAATTGCCGGGGGTAAACGTTATGTCACAGGATGGTCGTCCGGATGCGACAATTTCCATTCGTGTGCGCGGCGGAGGTTCTATCTCGCAAAGCAACGATCCGCTTGTTTTGATCGATGGAATACCCGGTACAATCAGTGATATTCCGGGTGATATGGTAGAGAGTATCGATGTATTGAAAGACGCATCCTCTACAGCTATTTATGGTGCGCGTGGAGCAAATGGGGTTATTCTTGTTACAACTAAAAAAGGTAAAGAAGACAAAGCTACTGTGAGCTATAGCGGGTATGCCAAATTCAACACCCCTACCGGATTATATGGCGACTTTAGACCCATACGATTATTTAGCGTATAAGTGGGGTCTTCTTGATACCTACTTCGGAACGACTTATACCACTCCGTTTCAGCATCTGTTTGGTGTTGGTGCCTATAAAGGTGATAATGCCGGTGGCATTGACACCTATAAAAACGTATCGAAATACAATCTGCAAAAAGATGTATATAACAGTTCCTTCTCACATAATCATGATCTATCCGTTTCGGGTGGAACCGACAAGACAAAGGTTCTTTTTGCATTCAACTACATGGGCGAAGACGGTATGAAGCTGAACTCTTATAACAGGAGGGCTACGGCATCATTCAAGTTAGATCAGAAAATAGTCGATAATCTGACTTTTAATTTGGATGTACGTTATACGGATAGGGAAACCATGGGAAATGAAAGTACGACCAATGGTTATGGATCTTCAATCTCCGGAGCTTATCGTTTCCGTCCTATCGCTATTTCTGATATAAAAGGCGATTTGTCTTATCTGGATGACGTATCTTTGGGCGAGGAAATGTATGTAATGAATGATATGTTTAACCCCGTGGCTGTTATCAAAGATCATGAAAATGTGACACAAAAACAAACCCTTCGCGGTACGGCCGGCGTGAACTGGAATATAATCAAAGGTTTGACTTACCGCACGGAGTTGACCTTAGGGCGCGATTACACAAAAGATCAAAACTGGAGAGGGCCTACTCCTTTCGGTAATGAGGAAAATTATTTAGATGGCGACGGGAATCCGAAATGGGCCGGTAATGCGGATTATAGAAAGCGCGACAGCTGGAATCTGCGTTGGTCGAATACGCTGAATTATGAAATTGCATTGAAAGATATTCACCGGATCAATGTGTTGGTCGGTCAGGAAATGACGAATTCCGGTGGTACGGACATACGTATCGAGGCCGATAAATTTCCTTCCAATTTTACAAAGGACAATGCTTTTGCAATGATTTCGCAATATAATTCAACTTCTAGTTCAAATCTTCGTATCTCTTCAGGAGTAAATACTCCGAACCGGATTCTCTCTTATTTCGGTAGGGCAAACTATACATTACTTGACAAGTATATCCTTACAGCAACATTTCGTGCCGACGGATCTTCGAACTTTTCTCCCGAGCATCGCTGGGGATATTTCCCTGCTGCAGCGCTTGCTTGGCGCGTATCGGAAGAGTCTTTTCTGGAAGAGGCGGATTGGCTCAATGATTTGAAGCTTCGCGTCTCTTACGGTCAGGTAGGTAATGACGCTATTAGCGCCGATCAATGGGCGCAATTATGGGCGAAAGCGACAACCGTAATCAATATGCGATCAACAATGCAATTATGCCTGCTTATGATTTGGCTTCCGAACAAATGGCAAACCGTGATTTGAAATGGGAAACTACGATTACACGTAATATCGGTATTGACTATACATTATTCAAAAGTCGCGTGTGGGGTTCTATCGATTTGTATCATAATACCACAAAAGATTTGCTGATGTTGACCGATATCCCGTCTATCACCGGGTTTACGACCAGTTATGCCAACATCGGACAAACCAGTAACAAAGGGATAGAAATCTCCGTTTCGGGCATGATCTTCAGTAATAAGGACTGGAACATTACGGCAGGCGCTAATATCAATTTCAATAAAGGTAATATTGATGAATTGGCAGAAGGACTTCAAAGCGCATATGGATCGCAGTTCCTGCAATCGGGTACTCCGGCTACCGACTATATTCTAAAGGAAGGTAAGCCCGTTGGTATTGTAATGGGTTACAAAATGGATGGAAAAGGATACTATACACCGAATGATTTTAATTATGATGCATCAACAGGCATGTATACATTAAAAGATGGTATTGCCGACCTTGCAAGTTCGTTTGTTTCATATCATGGAGGTCTGGTTCCCGAGGGTCAATTTGCTTATCCGGGTTTGCCGAAATTTAAAGATGATAATGATGATGGTGTGATTGATGAACAGGACTATGTCGAAATAGGTAATATGAATCCCGTACATACAGGCGGTTTTAATGTCAATGTGAATTATAAAAATTTTGATCTCGTTCTACTTTAACAGATTAAAAAAACGAGCGCAAAAGTCAGGACAAACACATTCAATTATTTGGCATTCAAATGATTAATTAGTATATTTGCGGTATGGATAGAAAAGCAAACAAGGCG
>JAITVS010000110.1 GCA_031285685.1 Tannerella sp. | reverse complement strand
GAATCTTTCTTCAATTGGTTGAATGAGAAAACAAATATTCAAAGAGCGATGAAGGTCAGGTCTACACCTGGGCTTCTGGTACATACGATGGGAAAAATCGCCATCGCATTCATTTATCTTATTTTTTAAATTCTGATTCGCATTGTTCATAAAAATCATATTACAATTATTTTTCCAAAAAAAGCCTTTCTCACCACAACAGTGAGAAAGGCTTTCATATATTCGTATCAATATACACACATCTCACTTCTTCTTTTGTCGCAAGAGCAACAAAATAGAAATAATATTAATAATCAAACTGTTATTTAATATATGCTGTGTCATATCTTATCTTTTATAGCGTTTTTATCTTTACGCGCTGCAAAGATATATACAATTTTGAAATACGCAAAATAAAATGAAATTTTTTTATGCTTTTTTATTACGATCCGTAAGATTTCTAGTCCACAAACCTACGAATCCACACATCAAAGAAAACAAAAAAAAGAAAGACTCCAAATCAACCATTCTTTCTCAAAATATCCGGCAACGCTGAAATCATATAAAACGGAAGGTTTATGAGACGGAAAGTTTTTAAAGAAGCAACTCACAAGGATCTGAAAAATATAATTCCAAACATGAGCTTTTTTGGGGTAAAAAAAATAGAAAAACAGCGTTTTTTTCAACCGATGGAACATTTTTACATTTAAACACAACATTTGTTATATGCTTTCCGGATCTCTTTATTCTACTTTTGTCAGCAGAATATTTTAAAAAAATTATATTAATCATTTTTGAAAATTGTATATCATGAAAATGCAACAATGCTTAAAATTAAAGTTGAAGCGCAGCCTGTTATTAATCGGGCTTACCTTTTTCAGTTTAACCTCGTTCGCACAGAGCCGTGTCGTTTCGGGCTCTGTAGTTGACGCTGACGATGGCGAAGGGATACCCGGAGTAAACATCATAGAAAAAGGAACCACAAATGGCGTAGTGACCGATTTAGACGGTAAATATACCATTACACTAAAGAATTCTCCTGCTACGATCTCCTTTTCCATGATCGGGATGGTGACTCAGGAAAAAACCGTCGAAGGAGGAAATGTTATAGATATTGTGTTAAAATCGGATGTATTCGAATTGGAACAAGTAGTCGTAACCGGCTATACTTCCCAAAAGAAAGCCGATTTGACCGGAGCTGTTTCGGTAATTAAAGTTTCCGATATGATGACGGAAGCGGAAAATAATCCGATCAAAGCTTTACAAGGCCGTGTGGCCGGAATGACCGTGACCGCCGATGGTAATCCGAGTGGCGCGGCGACAGTTCGCATCCGGGGGATTGGAACAATGAATAATAATGACCCTCTTTATGTAATTGACGGCGTTCCTACCAAGGGAGGAATGCACGAGCTGAACTCCAACGACATTGAAAGCATACAGGTGTTGCGGGATGCTTCTGCGGCCAGCATCTATGGTTCCCGCGCGGCAAATGGCGTCATTATCATTACCACAAAACGGGGAAAACAAGGGAAAGTTAAATTGACATTTGACGCTTATCTCACAAATACATTTTATAATGACCGCCTCAAAGTAATGAATTCGCAGGAATACGGACAGGCATTATGGCAAGCTGCCGTAAATCCCGGCGGCGGAGGGCAGCCGAATAATAACAACATCGGCTATCGCTACGATTGGGGATATGACGACAAAGGTAATCCGGTACTAAATAATATGTATTTGCCTCAATATTTGGATGCGGGCAACACAATGAGGGCTGCCGATACCGATTGGTTCAATGAAGTCTCCAAAAAGGGCTTGCTTCAATCATACAATATGTCTGTAAGTAATGGTACGCAGAATGGCAATTATTTCTTCTCTTTAGGCTATTTCGATAATGAAGGTACGATCGAATATTCCAGCTTCAACCGTATTTCGGCACGCATGAATTCGGACTACAAAATTTTTGACAAACTCACGATCGGCGAAAATTTTACCGTCAACCGCACTTCCGAAGTACAAGCTCCCGGAGATGTACTTGATCTCTCATTGAAAGCGTTGCCGATGGTCCCTGTTCATACGGTTGACGGCACGGGATGGGGAGGCCCGACCAAAGGGATGAATGACCGCCAAAATCCGGTACGGTTGCTCTATGACAACAAAGATAACGCTTATGAATACTGGCGGTTGTTTGGAAATGTGTATGCCAATCTGGAAATAATAAAAGATCTGAATATCCGCACAAGCTTTGGTTTGGATTATGGCAATTTTTACAAACGCTACATGCAACATTCTTATCAATCGGGCTTCCTGAACAGTGATGTCAGCGCTGTTAACCTGGAACAAAGCCATTGGATGAAATGGACCTGGACAAATACGATTACTTATAATAAAGTAATCGGCAAAAACGTGTTTGATCTGTTGGGAGGTATTGAGATGTTCCGTTCCAATGATATTGCTTTTGCTTCTTACACAGGAGGGGAAAACGCTTTTGCTGTGGAAACTCCGGAGTATATGTGGCCGAATATGAGTACAGGGACAGCCCAATCATCAGGGAATGGCACCGGATACTCACTGCTTTCGTATTTTGGAAAAATAAATTATACATACGATAACCGTTATTTAGTTTCAGGAACAATCCGCTACGATGGGTCGTCCCGGTTCGGAAAAAATAATCGTTTCGGAACTTTCCCGGCCTTCTCTTTGGGATGGAGAATAAGCGAAGAAGCGTTTATGGAAAGTACGAAAAGTTATCTTTCCGACCTGAAGCTGCGCTTCGGATGGGGACAAACAGGAAACCAGGAAATCGAAAATTATGCTATTTATACAATCTATGTTCCGGACTATGGTACCGCAGATCCCACCTGGAATATTGTTAACGGAACAGCATACGACATTGCCGGCAATCAAAAAGGAGAATTGCCCTCCGGATTTAAAAAGGTACAATCAGGAAATGACAACCTGAAATGGGAAACAACCACACAAACCAACATTGGATTGGATTTTGGGTTCTTCGAACAAAAGCTTTACGGTTCTGCCGAATATTATATCAAATCGACTAAAGATATTCTGATTAAACCGGCTTACTTAGCTGTCGTCGGCGAAGGTGGCGATCGTTGGGCAAACGGAGCCTCCATGGAAAATAAAGGATACGAAATCACATTGGGATACCGTGACCGGACTTCTTTCGGATTAGCGTACGACATCACAGGCAATATATCCGGATTTAAAAATAAAGTAACTTATCTCCCCGAAGAAGTCGAAAATTCTTACGGAGGACGCGCCGGAGACAACATCCTGGGCAGGCCTTATGGCTCTTTCTACGGATATGTAGCGGATGGATTGTTTAGAACACAGGAAGAAGTGGATAATCACGTAAAACAGGATGGAAAATCCCTGGGACGCATCCGGTATGCAAACTTAGACGACAATAATGAAATCACGGCGATGGATCAAACCTGGATCGGAGTTCCTTATCCCGATTTCTCATACGGTTTGAATATCTACTTAGAATATAAAGGAATTGATTTAACCGTTTTCTTTCAGGGAATACAAGGTATCGATATCAACAACTTTGTAAAAAAACAAACCGATTTCTGGAGCGTAGATGATGTGAACTCCAACAAGGGAAAACGTTTGTTGAACGCATGGAGCCTCTCTAACCCCAACTCTACAATTCCGGCTATTCAGAATACCAATACAAACGATGAGGGACGATTCTCAACTTATTATATTGAAGACGGCTCTTACATGAAATTGAGAAACTTACAGTTAGGATATACCTTGCCCAAACAGATTTCGGAAAAAGCCAGAATGGAACGGCTCCGTTTATATGTCAGTGGGCAAAACCTCTTTACCGTTAAGTCGAAAAACTTTACGGGAGTCGATCCCGAAAATCCGGGATTTGGTTATCCGATTCCTATTACCTGCACCATAGGGCTTAATGTAACTTTCTAAAAAAGAATTATGAATCAAAAATTAAGAATTATATGAAAACAACAAATATAAAATCGATCAACCCGTTCAAGACATGGATAGCTTGCTTGCTCGTTGTTTTTTTGTCCGGATGTTCAGACTTCTTAGACGAAAAACCCAATGGAATTTTGAATGAAGAAGAAGTGCAAGACCCTGACAAAATGGTAAATGCCGCTTATTCCGCCTTAGGAAACGACCATTACGATGTTCCGCTCAGTTTATGGCCTTATGGTACGGTTCGCTCCGATGATGCCTACAAAGGAGGGTCAGGAGAACAGGATATTCAGGTATTCCACTTTTTTGAAGTATCCAGCAATATTACCACCGAATTCGCAGAAGTCGATAAACTGTGGTTTCAATGTTATGTCGCCATATCCCGGGCTAATTCGGCTTTAAGAATATTGAATGCGACTGATGACAGTTATACAAACAAAGAGGAAAGAACAGCAGAAGCCCGTTTCCTGAGAGGTCATTTCTACTTTTTATTGAAAATCTTATTCAAAAGCATTCCTTATATCGATGAAACCGTTCCTATCGAGGACTATCCTTCCATTTCGAACGTAGATTTGACAAATGACGAATCTTGGGCGAAAATAGCGGACGATTTTAAATATGCCTACGATCATTTGCCCGCTGTTCAACCGGAAACCGGACGGGCGGATAAAGCCGCGGCGGCCGCCTATCTGGCGAAAACATATTTGTATAAAGCCTACAGACAAGATAATGCTGACAGGAACGAGGTAACCGGAATTAATTCGAGCGATCTGGAAAAGGTATTGGAATATACGGAAAAAGTGATCGGATCAAGATACGGATTAGAATTAGACTTTGCGTTTAACTTCCTGCCGGGAGAGTTTGAAAATGGGAAAGAAGCCGTGTTTGCAGTGCAATATTCCCAAAATGACGGAACTAAATTCGGACGTGTGAATTTCTCCGATTTATTATCTGTTCCCATGAAATTAGGATGCTGCGACTTTCATAAACCCAGTCAAAGTTTGGTAAATGCGTTTAAAACAAAAAAAGGCCTTCCCGAGTTTAATGATTATAACCAATCTGATTTCGGGCCGGCCGATAAAGCAGATCCTCGCCTCTTCCATACGGTAGCCTTACCCGGAATGCCTTATAAATACAACACATCGTTGATCTACGAAGAAAATTGGAACCGGAATCCGGCAACTTACGGAGTATACGCTTCTTTGAAAGAAAATGTCGATCCTTCCTGCGATTGCTTTATACCGATGGTACCATTTTACGCCAACTCTAAAAACAGGATACTGATCCGTTTTGCCGATGTATTGCTGATGCGTGCCGAAGCGTTGATTGAATTGAAACGGCAGGACGAAGCATTGGCTTTGATCAATCAGGTCAGAAGCAGGGCTAAAAACAGCGCCGGATTCATTGATTACGCGAAAGACCAAATAGAAATAGCATCCTACATACCGGGCACAAATTGCACATGGACGTATGATTTTGCTCAACAAGCATTACGTTGGGAACGCCGGTTGGAATTATCCATGGAAGGAGGGCGCTTCTTTGATCTGGTTCGCTGGGGAATTGCCGATCAGGCTATGAACAGCTATTATCAGGTTGAATCTTCCCGCAGAAGCTATTATTCAGGCGCCACATTTATAAAAAACAAACATGAATATGTGCCGATTCCCGAACAACAGATTAAATTCAGTAAATACCTGTATAAACAAAATCCGGGCTACGGAGGAAACTAAAACGAAAAAGAGTGAATCACTTTCAATTTTCAATTATCAATTATTTACGCATGAAAACAATACAATTAGAATAATCGGGCTTGCAGCAACAATACTTTGCTGTCTTACAGCCTGTCAGGATGAATGGAACAGGTCTCTCAATCTTTCGGCGGACGTACTAATGACCTCTTTCGTTGTTGATGGAATACAAGGGACTATTGATCAGGAAAATCGTACCGTGACGGTTATGATGCCGACAGGCGCCGACTTGTCAAATTTATCTCCGGTCATCGGGATTCCGGAAGGCGCTAAAGTGACACCCGCTTCCGGGAAAGCATTGGATTTCAGATATTCCGATAAAACCCCGGTTGAATACAGTGTCATGAATGGAAACCTGTATAACGCGTATAAAGTGGTAGTCAAAGAAATTAAAGCAGAGATAACTTCATTTATCATTAACGGACGTACAGGTGTAATCAATCAAAGCGACAACACGATTTTGGTGATGATGCCGGAAAGCACGGATTTAACGAACCTTGTACCTGTTGTGAAATATACAGACGGCGCCGTTATCACTCCGGAGGAGGGATCTATAGTCGATTTTACAGATCCGGTGACCTACTCTTTAACCTACATGAATCAAACATTTACCTATACCGTTACTGCAGAAATCGGCGGAGATTTAAATCTGCCATTAGTAATATATAATGGTGAGGATGTATCGCCGGAATGGTGGACTGTCGGTTCTGCCGGAGATATTAGTACCTTTGACAATCCGAATCCGAGTGCCATAAATTCTACAGCCAAGTGTATCTCCATTTGGAGAAATCCGGGCGATGAACCATGGACCGGCGGAGGTTTGGGTGGTTTGGATATTGATCCGACGGTTTATAACAAATTTACTTTGGTACTATTGAAAGAAACAGCCGGAAACGTCCAGATGGAAATTCAGGGCGAGGGCGCAGGAAATCAATACCTGAAAGCCATGTATTCCGGAGATGCGGTCGGCCAATGGCAAAAATTAGAATTTGTATTACCGGAAAACCATGGATGGACTAAAATCCATACCATTCTGGTCGCTCCCCAAGTCGATGATACAAAAGAAGATCCTTCGTTCCAGGGGCAACGGATGTATTGGGATCAACTGATAGCTTATCCAAAACAATAGTTAATGATTACAAACTCATGAAAAATTTTTTTATTGCATTTTTGACAGTCTCATTTTCACTTGTATGCCATTCTTGCGGAAGTAATGATCCGACCCCTCCCGATAAGGGTGAAGATGATGTGGATATGACGACCGACTGCAAAAGTCCTCAGGAAACAGGCGCTTATGCGACCTTTTTCAAGCCGCAGCAAGGTTGGGTAGGCGACCCCATGCCTTATTACAATAAAGAAAATAAGACATTCTACTTGTTTTATTTGCAGGATTGGAGAAATGGCGCTCCGCAAGATCATCCTGTTTTTTCGATTCAGACGAAGGATTATGCTACATTTAGCGGCTTTGCCGAAGCTATTCCCTGCGGCCCGAACGAACAATCGCAAGACGTATTTCTCGGCACCGGAAGCTTTATCAAAAAAGACGGAATATGCTATGGTTTTTACACCGGACACAACGGCCGGCTTTCGCCCGTAGAAAAAATCATGCTGGCCACTTCGCCCGATATGAAGAACTGGACTAAAATTCCTTCATTTACCTTTGAAGCTCCGGCAGGATATGATAAAAATAATTTTCGTGATCCTTTCGTCTATTTCGATGAAACCCGGAATAACTATGTGATGTTAGTCACTACGCGCCAAAATAATAAAGGAGTATTAGCCCGTTACACATCTCCCGATCTGACGAATTGGACTTTAATCGAACCGCTTACCGATTTCGAATCGGATGCCGAAATATTGGAATGTCCCGATTTATTCAAGATGGGAAATAAGTGGTACCTGATATTTTCACGTATTAACCGCGACCAGCACCGGAAGACATTCTACCGGATAGCCGACAGTCCTGACGGCCCCTGGAAAATATGCAGGGATGCCGGCGGACATCACGAAACGTTCGATGGTTTATACCTTTATGCGGCTAAAACGGGTTCGGACGGAACTCACCGGTACCTTTCCGGATGGTGTTCTACCGGTCAGGAAGTCAATTCCAATAACGAATTGGATTGGGCGGGCGCGTTAATATCACATCAATTGGTACAACAACCCAACGGACGCTTATATCCCGCAATCCCGGAAGCCGTAGATCATAAATTCTCCGCTCCGGTTCCTTTTAAAGAAATCAGGACAGCGGGAAATATAAATGGAAGCGAGGGCAATTACACATTATCCGGCAATAGCTACGTGGTTTTCAACAGGAACACACAACCGGTGAAAATCACCATGACAATCGATGCCTCCCAGGCTTCCCGTGATTTTGGGATTGCGTTTGGCGCCTGCGAAAACCAGCAGGACGTTTATGCTCTGTCGTTCGACTTGACAAATAATCACTGGGGACTTCCATCGGTTTTTATGTATCATGATTGGATCGAATCGGGCAAAAACAAGCAGGAAGAACTCAACTTTACACCACTACTTGTTCCTTCGAACAAAATTTTCAATGTGAAAATCATCATGGAGAAATCGATTTGTACCATGTACGTAAACAATCATGTTGCATTTACCAATCGCATCTACAAAATGCACCAAAACCCATGGATGATTTTTTCTAAAGACGAAACAGTAAAATTTTCAAACATAAAAATTTGTCAGCAATGAGACATTATCAATTCATATTATCGTTCATTATAGCTTCTTTTTTCTGTAGTTGTACGGAAAAAAACGCCATACAAATAACACAAACCGAAAACGGGACTGCCATTCACTTTAAAGCTTCCGGAAAATATCTCCTCCTCCCTGTCGAAGACACAGGTGATGAATTAAAAACCGAAGTTATAGTAAATAATACTTCCGAGAATTATTTCATCATACGCTTAGCAAAAAATAAAATCGATTATTGGATGCCCATGGACATTTCGGCCTGGGAAGGAAAAGAAATCAAATTGAATATTGAAAAGCTAAACAACACTGCCATCTGCCTGAAAAATATAAAACAGGCAAACTCGTTCGATTTTGACTACAATGAAAAATATCGTCCGGATTATCATTTTACACCTTTATATGGTTGGATGAATGACCCGAACGGCATGGTCTACTATGACAGAGAATATCATCTTTGTTATCAGCACAATCCTTTTGGGACACGCTGGCAGAATATGAGTTGGGGACATGCCGTGAGTAAGGATCTGGTTCATTGGGAATATCTATCCGAAGCCTTGTACCCGGATAGCTTAGGGACTATATTCTCGGGAAGTGCGGTAGTGGACGAAAACAATACAGCCGGATTCCAGACCGGAAATGAAAAAGTATTGCTGGCATTTTATTCTCAAAGCGAACGTGGAGGGCAATGGCAAAGTCTTGCTTATAGTAATGACAAAGGGCGCACATGGACAAAATATGACAAGAATCCGGTTTTGAAGCATGAAACAGCTCGCGATTTCCGCGACCCGAAAGTGTTTTGGCACGAATCGTCCCAAAAATGGATGATGATTTTGGCAGTTGGCCAGGTAATGGAAATTTATTCGTCGACCAATGCCAAAGATTGGATATATGAAAGCAATTTCGGAGAAGGCTACGGCTGCCATGGCGGAGTTTGGGAATGTCCCGATTTAGTTGAACTCCCGGTAGAGGGCGCCAACGGACTTAAAAAATGGGTATTAATTTGTAATATAAACCCCGGAGGGCCTTCCGGCGGCTCAGCCTCTCAATATTTTATCGGAAATTTTGACGGTAAAACATTCCAATGCGAAAATAATCCCGAAGAAGTTAATTGGATGGATTGGGGCAAAGACCACTATGCGTTTGTTTCCTGGGCTAATATCCCCAAAGAAGACGGCCGTTGTATCGGAATCGCCTGGATGAGTAACTGGGAATATGCCAACGATGTACCGACTCAAAATTTCCGGAGCGCTATGACCGTTCCCCGTGAGTTGAAATTGATAAAAAAAGATAATTCATACAAACTGACCAATTATCCTGTAAAGGAAATTGAAAATAAACGAAGCAATCCGGCCGGGTTCAGTAATATGATTGTGAAAGAAGAGCATAATATAGATAATCTTCTTGAAAACAATCAGGGCGTATTCGAATTAGTGATCGATATAGAAAATAAATCATCGGAAATCATCGGATTCAAGCTTTTCAATGGTAAAGGAGAATATATTGATATTTTTATCAGTTTAGCTGAAAAGAAATTATACATAGACCGGAAAAATAGCGGTACGATCGGCTTCAACAATCATTTTCCGGCGGTAACGTACGCGCCGGTCGATAAAAAACAAAATTATCAGTTTCGTTTGCTGATTGACAAAGCCTCTATAGAGTGTTTTGAAGGAAACGGCGAAATATCCATGACGAATCTCATTTTCCCAGGTGAACCCTATAATCGCATCAGCTTTTATTCGAAAGGCGGGGAATATAATGTCAGACAACTGAATATATATAACTTAAACAACACACGTTAACACATTAAATACCATGAATAAAATCGTAGGAATAGGAGAAATCCTCTGGGACGTATTCCCAGAAAGAAAAGTGTTGGGAGGCGCTCCCGCTAATTTTGCGTATCATGCTTCACAATTCGGTTTGGAAGGATATGCCGTAAGCGCTATAGGAAAAGATTTATTAGGAAAGGAAATATTGGATAGCCTGGCAGACAAAGGACTCAACTATTTGATTAACAGCATTGATTATCCAACCGGAACAGTGAAGGTCACATTAAACAACGCCGGCGTGCCGGAATATGAAATATGTGAAAATGTGGCCTGGGATAATATCCCGTTTACGCAACAAATGGAAGAATTAGCCAGCAATTGCAAAGCTGTTTGCTTCGGCTCGTTAGCACAAAGAAAGAAAGTTTCCCGGCATACGATTCTTCGCTTTTTAGAATTAACTCCGAAAGATGCATACAGGATATTCGACATCAATTTACGCCAACATTTCTACTCAAAAGAAATTATTCACGAGTCATTGCTACATTGCAATGTATTGAAAATAAACGACGATGAAGTGATTGAAATAGCCGGATTGTTCAACCTCAAAGGACTTCCCGAACAGGACATCTGCCGCCATTTTCAGAAAGAATACAACCTTGATATCGTTGTTGAAACGAAAGGCGCAATCGGCAGTTATGTACTTACCCCCGATGAAACATCCTATATCGACACACCGAAAGTGCATGTAGCAGATACTGTTGGTGCGGGAGATTCGTTTACCGGTACTTTTGTTGCCGCTCTGCTTTATGGAGAACCTATTCGCAGCGCACATCAGTTGGCCGTAGAAGTTTCGGCCTATGTATGTACGCAACATGGAGCCATGCCGAAATTACCGGATGCGTTTGTCGAACTATTTAAAAAATAAATCGTTACTCATGAAAAATAATAAAATTTTACTGCAGTTGGTTCCTGTAATGTTGGCATTTTTTGTCATGGGAGCAGTAGACATGGTGGGCATAGCCTCCAATTATGTGCAAAAAGATTTCGGGCTCACAGATACATTGGCCAATCTTTTTCCCTCAATGGTTTTTCTTTGGTTTTTCATTTTTTCAGTACCGACAAGTTTGTTGATGAATAAAATCGGCCGTAGAAAAACGGTATTATTAAGTTTAATTGTAACGGCATTGGCGCTCATTATCCCGGTTGTGGATTACAATTTTACGATTATGCTTCTTTCTTTCTCCCTACTTGGGATCGGGAATACGATTATGCAGGTATCCCTCAATCCTTTAATTTCCAATGTGGTCAGCGGAGATAAATTAGCCAGCAGCCTGACTTTAGGGCAATTTGTAAAAGCCATCGCCTCTTTCTCCGCTCCGATCATTGCCGGATGGGCGGCCCTTCAATTCGGCAATTGGAGATTACTATTCCCTATTTATGGCGCCGTAACGATCGTATCGTTTATTTTGCTCGGAATTACGAAAATAAAAGAATCGGCTTACGACAGTAAAAAATCTTCTTTTATGGAATGCTTCCGTTTGTTAGGAAAAACACAGATTTTATTGTTTTTCGTTGGCATTTTGGCTCATGTGGGAATTGATGTCGGGGTAAATACCATCGCTCCTAAAATTCTGATGGAGCGCATTCCGGGAATGACTTTGGCGGATGCCGGCTTTGCCACCAGTTTATATTTTCTCTTCCGTTTGTTAGGATGCTTTTCGGGCACATTCATTTTAGCCCGTTTTTCCATCAATAAATTTTTCATAATCAGCGTGGTATGTATGGCATTATCGGTAGTCGGATTATTTTTCTTTTCCAACCTGACATTACTCTACATTGCGATCGCCTTTGTCGGATTCGGAAACTCCAATATATTCCCCATGATATTCTCCAAAGCGTTACAATTTATGCCCGAACGGGATAATGAAATTTCCGGACTGATGATTATGGGCGTAGCCGGAGGCGCGATTTTTCCATTATTGATGGGAGTTTGTTCCGATTGGCTCAATAGCCAGGTTGGGGCTGTCATTGTTCTGGCCGTTTTAGTGATTTATTTATTTTATTTAACACCGAAGATCAAATAAGCGCCCATTTAAATTCGCTTTTTTTGCGAATTTGAAAAAAAAAGAAGTATATTTGTATTTTAAAACAAAACTCAAGGAATGGATATTCGGTTTGAAAAAGAATATTTATTGGAACTATATAATACCGGCAAAACAAGCGATAAGAAACATCGTTTTCAACCGCAAGTAATCACCGGATATCTGAAATGTGTCAAAGTGTTGGACGAAGCGCAGCGTATGGAAGATTTGTTTCAATACAATTCGTTACGGTATGAGAAGTTATTAGGCGATAAAAAAGGTTTATCTTCGCTCCGGATAAATGATCAATATCGTCTCGAATTCAGAGAAATTCCCAGCCAAAGCGATAAGACTATGATCGAAATTTGCTCTTTAGTTGAAATTACAAATCATTATAAATAAGTTATTATGGGCAACTTAGGATATCCTTTTCGCCCCTATCATCCGGGCGAACTTCTTAAAGAAGAATTGGAATGCAGGCATATTAAGCAAAAAGAATTTGCTACGAAATTTGGCATATCTTATACTGCATTAAACGAAATTCTAAACGGGAGACGTTCCGTATCTACTGATTTTGCTTTGCTTATGGAAGCCGCGCTCGGAGTCAATGCCGATTTGCTTGTTCGTTTACAGGTGAGTTACAATATGCAGATAGCGCGTCAAGATAAAAAGTTGATTAAAAAATTCAATGAAATACGAAAAATCACTGCTTTTCTTTGAAACTCCAAAAATAAGTATTGCTATTTTCGCCGGAATATTTTGTTTGATTATTTGTTTCTTCTCTTCCTGTAAGCAAAAAACAAATAATTATGTAATTGGGATTTCCCAATGCAGCGATGACGAATGGAGGCATAAAATGAATCTGGAAATGCAACACGAAGCAGTCTTGCACCAAGGCGTTGTATTGAATATTAAAACGGTTGTCGATGATACGGAAAAACAGATTCAGGACATTCGGGATTTTATAAATAAAAAGGTAGATTTAATCATCGTCTCTCCCAACAAAGCCGCTCCTATTACACCAATTGTTGAAGAAGCGTTCAAAGCAGGTATCCCGGTGATATTGGTGGACAGGAAAATTTTGTCCGATCAATATACCGCTTTCATAGGAGCCGACAATTATCAGATAGGCAAAGAAGTAGGTAATGATGTTGCAAAACTACTGAATCAAAAAGGCAACATTGTGGAGATACAAGGGTTGGAAGGTTCTACTCCGGCAACAGAACGTCATCAGGGTTTCTTAAGCATTGTCAGTAAATATCCGCAAATCAAATTGGTTTATGAAGCAGATGGCGCCTGGCTGAAAGATGTAGCCGAAAATAAAATGGATGAGGCGTTGAATAAAAACCAGTACATCGACCTTGTGTTTGCTCACAACGATCGAATGGCAATAGGCGCTTATAACGCGGCCAACAGACGGAATAAAATCAATGGGATTTATTTTATCGGAATCGACGCTCTCCCCGGAAATAATGGGGGTATCGAACAGGTTTTGGATCACAAATTAGAAGCGACCTTTATCTATCCGACAGGAGGGGATAAAATCATTCAATTAGCGCTAAATATCCTTCAACAAAAACCCTATGAAAAAAATAACTTGTTATATACCGCTGTTGTTGATAAAACAAATGCCAAAGTATTAAAACTGCAATCAGACGAAATTATCGAGCAGGAGAACAAAATTAACTTTTTAAGTAAAAAGGTCGACAGCTATTTGTTACAGTATACCACTCAACGGTATCTGTTTTTGGGCGCTGTTTCCATCGTTGTCCTGTTCGTAGTCCTCCTGATTTTTCTTTTCCGGGCATTCTATTCCAAAAACCGCTTAAATAAAGAACTCGAACAGCGTAACTTAGAAATCAATAAACAGAAAAACTTATCGGAACAACAACGCGACCAGTTGATCGAGTTGTCAAAACAATTGGAGGAGGCCACCCATGCCAAATTGGTATTCTTCACGAATATTTCCCATGAATTCAGGACTCCGTTGACATTGATTTCAGGACCGGTAAGTTCTCTTTTAGCAGATGAAACGATGAACGTAGAACAGCGTCGACTGCTGATGCTGGTTCAAAAAAACATTGGTATACTTTTAAAATTAGTCGACCAGATCATAGACTTCAGAAAGTATGAGAATGGAAAGCTGAATCTTATTTTAGATGAATATGATTTAAAAAGTCAATTTATTGAATGGAATGAGTCTTTTGCTGAAATTGCAAAAAAACGCCACCTGCAATTTAATTCTGGCATCATTCCGGAAAACAGTTTTTTAATGAATGTCGATTTGGAGAAAATAGAACGTATTTATTTCAACCTGCTTTCCAATGCATTGAAATTTACCCCTGAAAAAGGGATGATTGACGTCAGTTTGGACAAAACAAGCAAAAATGGTACGGATTATGCCATTATAAAAGTGTCAAACTCCGGAAAAGGAATTTCCGAGGAAGGGATCCGGCATATTTTCGACCGGTTTTATCAGGTCGATTCGCATCTGGCAGGTTCCGGAATCGGTCTCGCATTAGTAAAAGCAATGGTGGAATTGCATCAGGGGGAAATTTGCGTCGATAGTGAGCAAAATGGATGGACCACTTTTACCGTATCAATACCATTTCTTCAAAAAGGTCATCCTGAAAAACAAAAATATCCCGAAAAAAATCAAACAACAATTGCAAACCAGATGCAAGACGAAGATTTCCATCAAAAATCCGAAATCTTTGAAGAAGTCCGGGACAAAAACAAGCCTGAGATTTTAATCGTGGACGACAATTCCGATATCCGTTCATATATTAAAACCATCCTGCAAAATAAATATTCGATTATTGAGGCAATCGATGGTGAAGACGGATTGAAAAAAGCAGTTAAATTTGTTCCCGATATCATTATCAGCGATGTAATGATGCCGAAAATGGACGGAGTAGAGCTTTGCCAGAAATTAAAAAGCGAAATCTCCACAAGTCATATTCCGGTTATTCTACTGACGGCTTGCTCTTTAGATGAGCAACGAATTGTCGGTTTCAGGAGCGGTGCCGACGATTATATTGCCAAACCCTTTAATTCCGATGTATTAGAAGTCCGCATCAGCAATTTGATAGAAAACCGGAAACTTTTAAAAGAATTATTCAGAACAACTTTCTTTTCCGACTCGAAAGAAGAACCCAAAGAAGAGGTGAGTGACGTTGAAAAAACATTCCTTGAAAGATTAAAAAAATTAATTGAAGAGCAACTCTCCGATCCGGATTTGAATGTAGAAAACTTAGGGCAACAGATAAGCCTTTCCCGTACACAGCTTTATCGCAAAGTAAAATCACTCACCAATTGCTCCCCAAATGAATTGTTACGGATTATTCGTTTGAAAAAAGCATATCATCTGCTTTCCACGACAGGACTGACAATCTCCGAAGTAACTTACAGAGTCGGGTTCACATCTCCGTCATACTTTACCAAATGCTTCAAAGAATATTACAACGAAAGCCCTTCAGATTTTCTTAAACGAATCCGTTAA
>JAITVS010000360.1 GCA_031285685.1 Tannerella sp. | reverse complement strand
AGAATGGGGTTGGAAGCCGGAATATGACCTGGATATGATGACAAAAGACATGCTTGAAAAGTTGAAAATAAAATTAGGTAAAGATCAGTAATGCTTGAGCGTTTATTAGAATATGAGCGCGAGTGGTTTTTCGCTATAAACGGTTCGCATACATGGTGGCTGGATCATTTGATGTTTGCTTTTGCGGGTATGTGGGCCTGGTTTCCACTGGTGCTTGTTCCGTTGTATTTTTTTTTAAAAAGACGTAAGGAATGGGTCTTGATGCTTATTTGTACCATATTGACGGGGGTAATTAATCTGATCGTCACTGCTCTTTTCTTTAAGCCGCTTTTTAAACGTTTTCGCCCGACACATCATCCGTCGTTTATGGACGATGTAAGAACTTTGAATGATTATATGGCAGGTGGAGATTACGGTTTCATATCAGGACATTCGACGAATACTTTTGCTTTTGCTGTGATGTCTGCACTGATTGTAAAGAATAAATGGTACTCTTTCGCTATATTTATCTGGGCTGTTATTATGGTGTATTCACGGGTATATCTGGGGGCTCATTTTATCACGGATGTTATACCCGGAATGTTGGCGGGAGCACTGATCGGGTGGCTGTTGTATTGGTTTTATAAATTTATGAGAAATAAAAAGGAGGAGCGTTTAAAGTAGAAAAGTCAACAGGATAATGGTTATATTTAGATTTTCGATAATTATATTGCTTATTGTTTTTTGTAATTCCGGCATAATGGGGCAGAAAGATACGTTGCCTCCACCGACAATGATGTCAAAAAACCTGATCACATTGGATGATTACAATCCTGATGCTGTATATGGTATGTCTTATATGAAGGCGATGGAAGGGCAGGGTAAGGGAACAAAAAAGACAATCTTTAATTGTCGCGGATCAAAATTTATACTTCCGACATTATTTATTGCATATGGCGCATCTGCGCGTTTCAACCAGCTTCCTGTGCGTCAGTTTGATTATGATATTGAACATGAAATAAATAAGCATGTCAACCACAGCTATGAGATTGATGATTATTTTGAATACGGACTTCCGGTAGTTGCCTACGGACTGGGTTTTATTCCCGGTGTGAGTAAACATAACTTCCGTGACCGGACTTTGGTAATGGCGACTTCATTCCTGTTTATGAAAGGTTCGGTGGAGTTATTGAAGGCAACCGTACCTGTGGAACGCCCACATGGAGATGAGCGTTCGTTTCCTTCCGGGCATACGGCCGTAACGATGATGAGTGCACATTTCATGTATAAGGAATATAAGGATTGTTCACCATGGATCGGAATAGGAGGTTATGCGGTGGCTACCGCGACCGGAGTCTTCAGAATGTTGAATGACGCCCATTGGTTCAGCGATGTGATTATGGGTGCGGGTATTGGTATGCTGAGTACGGAAATCGGATATATGATGCTTCCGGTATGGCATTCGATATTTGGTATAAAAGACCGTAAGGAATGTTTTGTTGCCGTTCCTACATTCAGCACACAGAGCATTGGATTGGGCTTTGTATATCAGTTTTAGTAACTAAATATTAAAAAAGATCGTGTAGTGATATTTAAATCCAAATATTTTGTATTTTTGCAGGCTCAATTAATACATTATTATTAACTCTAAATTATTGATTAAAAAGATGGTGAAAAAAGTAGGGAACTTGATCCCGGAAACCTTTTTTGTCGCTAAAGGCAGTGGCGATTCCGATCTGGAAAAACATGCCGGTTCTTATCACATGGCATTATTCGATGCAGGTATAGCGGATTACAACATTATGACGTATTCTTCTGTTTTACCGGCTACAGCGCGTCTTGTGACAATGGATGAGGTGGATTTGCCACCTTTTGGTTCGGAGCTTAAAACAATCATGGCCGTATCTCATGGTTATCAGGATGAGTTCGTTTCGGCCGGCGTTGTTTATGCCTGGATGTATAAAGATGAAAACTTTGATGAAAAAGCCGGAGGGCTTGTTTGCGAAGTGAGCGGCCGTTATCGTATTGAAGAATTGGAAGCTCGTCTTATACGTGTTATCAATGACTTACATCAGAAAACTTATCGTAAGTATTATCTTGGTGATCTGAATTTCATAACGGAAGGGATTACGATAGAGAAGCGATATGGAACAGCTCTTGCTGCACTTTGTTTTACTGATTTTCTGCTTCCTGAAATAAAAAAGTAATTTTATATTTAGAAAGATAAGCGAAAGCTGCCTGTTGAGAGTTGTTCAGCAGGCAGTTTTTTTGTTTAAACCGGCCTTTTATTTGTCGTATTCGCTGTAAAGTTGTTAATTTTTGCAAGAAGAGGACTTGGATTTATTTAATTTTTTGTTTCTTTGCAAATAGAATTTATGTAAACTTATATTATGAAAAAGAGGATCATATCTGTTTGTTTGAGTGCCGTATTCTTATTTTGCAGTGCGGATATTTATGCTTGTACCGGATTTCTTGTTGGTAAAAAGGCGTCGGTAGACGGTTCGGTGATGATTTCTTATGCGGCCGACTCGCATACGTTGTATGGTGAGATGTACCACTGGCCGGCGGCAGTCTGGCCAAAAGGCGCATTGCTTGAGGTGGTGGAATGGGACACCGGCAAGCCTCTTGGAAAAATACCACAGGTTGAGCAAACGTATTCGGTAGTCGGTAACATGAATGAGTACCAGCTTGCCATTACGGAAAGTACGTGGGGAGGCCGCCCTGAACTTGTCGACACCGCCGGCATCATCGATTACGGAAGCCTTATATATATCACATTACAGAGGGCAAAAACAGCCCGTGAAGCGATAAAAGTAATGACTGATCTGGTTACGGAGCATGGTTACTGCAGTGGTGGGGAATCTTTTTCAGTCGCTGACAAAAACGAAGCCTGGATCCTGGAAATGATTGGTAAAGGTCTCGGCAATAAAGGTGCCGTATGGGTGGCGATACGTATTCCGGATGATTGTATTTCCGCACATGCCAATCAGTCGAGAATACATCAGATACCTTTTGATGATAAGGAAAATTGTGTGTACTCCCCTGATGTGGTCTCTTTAGCCCGGGAGAAAGGCTATTTTAATGGAAAAGATAAGGATTTCAGTTTTACAAATGCTTATTGTCCGTATGATTTCGGAGGTTTACGTGCCTGTGAGGCTCGTGTATGGGCTTTCTTTCGTAAATATGACCCGTCTATGGATAAATATGAAGCGCTCATAAAAGGTGATTCTACCCAAAAGCCGATGCCTTTATATATAAAGCC
>JAITVS010000079.1 GCA_031285685.1 Tannerella sp. | reverse complement strand
CGCGAAGCGTAAAAATCCCGTCGCTGTCGATTCCCGAAAGTGGCGGACGGACAGGTTTTGAGCCGGGAGAAAGGAGCAGTTTAACATATTTTTCTACATACTCTTCCCCGCTTGCCTTGCGGATACGAACACTTTTTGTTTGCGAATGGATTTCTATCGCTTCGTTTCCAACCCTGACGTCCACATTGAACCGGCGACCGAACGATTGCGGAGTTTGAAGAAACAGGTTCTCGCGCCGGCTTATCGTTCCGCCGATATAATAGGGTAATCCACAGTTGGCATAAGAGATATAATTACCTTTTTCGAGCAGGATAATTTCGGCAAATTCGTCTGCCCTGCGTATGCGGGCGGCGGCGGCGGCTCCCACTGCGACACCTCCGATGATGATATGTTTCATGTGGTCGGTTTATTTATTCATTTTGCCGATGTCGCAACTTACGAACGATTTGGCTCCGGCTTTCAGGGCTGTAAAGCCCGTAGCTGTCCCCGTTTCGGGATAACCCAACGAGAGCAGTTTGTCTGCCAATTGTTCACGATTAACTTCATCGGTATGGTCAATGGTGATTGCGCCTGATGCTACATCCACGTTTACCCCGAACACGCCGGTCAGGGCGGCCAATGAACGATGGATGGAGTTGGCGCATCCCCCGCATTTGATATTTTCTACAATTAGTGTCGTTTTCATATTTCTTTTATTTTATGAATCAGTTGAATAATGTTTTCCGGATTGCATTTAATGGTTTTTATACATTTTTTCCCTTCCGGCGTAAGCATAAAAAGCATTTGCCGTTTATCTTCCTTCCCGACGATACGTTCGATAAGTCTTTTCTTCTCCGCAGAAATAATGACTTTCGAGGCGTTGGATGAAGTCAAACCCAACAGTTCGGCTATTTGCCCCGATGTGCATTTTTCCATTTTGGAAAGGGAACACAATAGCATACCCTCATTCAATCCCACTCCACAACCGGATTGAAGTTCACTTTCGAAATCATTAATCAGCCGGTAAATATCCCGGATGATGCAAAGCGGTTCTTTTATCTGTTTTTCCATACATCCATTCAATTATTTTTTGAGCAACACCTTGTCGATGGCTTCCTTAAGAGAGTTTTTAGGTATTGCACCCTGCACCATTTGAGGTTGTTCGCTCATCGGGATGAACAGTAGAGAAGGAATGGAACGGATACCGAATGCCGCAGCCAACTCCTGTTCTTTTTCCGTATTGACTTTATAGATATACATACTATCGCCATATTCGGTTGCCAATTCTTCCAGAATTGGGGCGATCATTTTACATGGGCCGCACCAGTCGGCATAAAAATCCACTATGGCAGGTTTATCACCCAGGTATTTCCATTCATCGGGACTTACTTCATAATTGGCGACTTTAGAAAGAAAGTCTGCTTTTGTCAATTGAATCGTTTTCATTTTATTTTCTTGTTTTTTAGCTATTTGCTCTTTTGTTCCCCTACTGTTACCTGTACAGGCAACAAACGCCATTTCTGCAAGCAGTATCGGAATAAAAATCTTTTTCATTTTTCTTTCTTTTTAAACATATCGAAAAACAGGCCTCCTGAAATAGCGCCCCACACTGAACTCCACAGCGGTGACGAAGTGATCGGACAATTGCTGCTACTGCATCCCACATATCGCCAATACAAATATCCTCCAACGGCTCCGACGACTATTCCGATTAATATGAGCGCTTTTTTCTTGATAATTGCCATTACTTTTTTCATGCCCTCTTTAATTTTTGACAAAGATATAATTAATTTTCCAATGGAAGAAATGTTTTGTGGAAAATAATAAAATCATAATTGGAACAAAAGGAGTGTTTAATTCTGCGTAAGCAATAATAAAACAAACTTTTAAGTACGAAGACGCAGAGCTGGAGAATGGTGAAAGTCTGCTTAAAGGATTAGCTCGAAGCCGGTATTTACTTTTCAAATATCCGGATGACTGGACTGTTTCACAACGAATGTGTTCATCTTTACGAAAAAGAGGGTGTGCCAAACTTTCGACACACCCTCTTCGGGGAGCGGAAGACGGGGCTCAAACCCGCGACCCTCAGCTTGGAAGGCTAATGCTCTATCAACTGAGCTACTTCCGCAATTTTCAAAATCAAATTAGCGTATGTAACAACTAATCTTGTGGGCAGTGATGGATTCGAACCACCGAAGGCGTAAGCCAGCTGAGTTACAGTCAGCCCCATTTGGCCACTCTGGTAACTACCCTTTCTGTTTCGATTTCTTAACCGGATGCGAAGGTAGAACTAATTTTGCAATCTACAAAAAGAATTGACCATTTTTATTGCAGTTATTGCGGCTTCATCACCTTTATTTCCATGTTTCCCACCTGCTCTATCTTCGGCTTGTTGCATTGTTCCGGTAGTTAACAAGCCAAAAATAAATGGAATATCATACATCAGATTCAACTCGGTAATACCCTGTGTTACGCCTGCACATACGTAATCAAAATGTGGAGTATCACCTCTTACAACACATCCCAGAGTAATAATTCCGTCTAAATCTTTATTTTCAGCCAACTGTCTGGCGCCATAAGTAAGTTCAAAACTGCCAGGAACACGTTTTACTACAATGTTTTCGGGTTTTACTCCGTGACGTTCCAATGTATTACATGCTCCTTCCAGTAATTTCTCGGTTACAGACTTGTTCCATTCGGAAACAACAATTCCAAAAATCATTCCTGAAGCGTCGGGAATACTACTAAAGTCATAACTTGATAAGTTTTGATAAGCTGTTGCCATATAATTACAATTGATAAAATATTAAAGTGTACGATGCTGCAGAGGCAAAGGTAGGACAAAATTCGATTACCACATCATTACCTGCGGCAAAATAAGATACAATAAAGTTTGTTTTATAGTAACCCACTATCAGGGTTCGTTTAGGGCTCACATCCTATAGCTGTCGCCCGTGCCGGGCGAACTAAAACTAAGGCCATCTCTTTCACAGAGACAGCCTCGGGGAAACAAGTTCAAATAACATCAGTGTTATGCTTACGATTACTCTTAAAAAGTTAAATGTAGAAATACCATATATTTACTTTGTAGA
>JAITVS010000352.1 GCA_031285685.1 Tannerella sp. | reverse complement strand
CATACTGCATATTTTCGTTATGTGCATAATTCAGCGTCATCGCGCCGAATAACGTCTGGAAACGGTCACGTTCTTTTCCATCGAAAAACACATCAATTTCTCTCGGATTTTTCGCCGTACCATATTTCGTCTTCCGGCGATGCGGCGTAAAATTATAATTATTCAAAGAAAAGTTCCCGAGAAAATCAACCTCTAGTTTTGGTGATAGCTGATACGTCATATATGACTGCACATCCGTATAGTTCGGATCATACTCCGCATCCGTATCCATTGTTCCTAACAGCGAACGATTTGTTTTATACCGTACACCCGTAACCTGAGTAAACTTACCGGCAGAGCTCCCGATATAAGCGCCGCCCCCCAGCAGGCTTGCATTGACCGAACCCTCAAATTCTTTCGGCTTTTTATAGGTTATATCCAGAACAGAACTCATTTTATCTCCATACCGGGCCTCGAAACCTCCTGCCGAAAACTGAACTTTTTCGGTCATGTCCGGATTTATAAAACTCAGACCTTCCTGTTGGCTTGAACGGATCAGAAGAGGACGAAAAACTTCAAGTCCATTCACATAAATAATATTTTCGTCATAACTCCCTCCCCGTACCGAATACTGTGAACTCAATTCATTATTGGAAGAGACACCGGGTCCCGACATCACAACAATACTCTCAACACTTCCGCCCGAAGCGTCCGGCAACAGCCTTACCCTGCCGGGGTCCAGAGATTCCATCATATCCGTCTGTTTCCTGTGCGCCGTAACGACAACATCTCCAAGCTCGAACGACAGGTATCCCATTTTCACATTCAAACGCATATCCGCTGATAATTCGGGAATAACACGTTCAGCTGTATTATACCCCAAACAGGAAAAAACAAGCGTGACCGAGTCTCCCCGGTTGAAAGACAAAGAATAAGCGCCATTCGCATTGGTTGCTGTCCCCATAACCGTACCTTTCACCCGGATATTCACCAGTTCTATCGGGTGACCTTCCTCATCACGGACATTTCCGAATACCTTTACACGTTTACTTTCCTGCGCGAAAAGATTTACATTTACGAAAATATATATTAGTGCTATAACAGCAGCACGAACCTTCATATTCTTATTTTTTACAACAATATAATAAACGCAAAAAAAGCACAAAGCGTATACGAGGCATCAAAATTTTCATTTTACAAATTTTGCATTTTCCGTTTTACAACATAAAATCGTAACTTTATCCCCAAAAAAGAAGTATGGAAAATTTCGAATCATTAATTATTTCACGACGTAGTACACGTAAGTTCACAGAACAACAAATTTCAGCCGGAGAGGTTCATAAAATACTACAATCCGCTCTGTTGGCTCCTACGTCAAAGAACAGCAAATCATGGGAGTTTATTGCCGTAGAAAACAAAGATATGCTCAAACAGCTATCCGTCAGTAAAGATAGCGGAGGTGCATTTCTCGAAGGATGTACGTTGGCCGTCATCGTATTAGGAGACAAATCCGTGACGGATATCTGGGTTGAAGACGCCTCCATCGCAGCAACCTATATGCAGCTTCAGGCAGAGGATTTAGGCATAGGAAGTTGCTGGTGTCACATCAGAAACCGCTCACTCGGGGAAATGTCTTCCGAACAATACATCCGCGACCTGCTCAATATTCCCGATAACTTCGGCGTCTTATGCATCATCGGACTCGGATACAAAGATCAGGAACGCAAGCCGAACGATCTATCCAAACTGACATGGGAGAAGGTTCACATCAGCGGATTTCAGGCCGACGATAAACCTTTAATGGCATAAAACTAATTACTTACCCGGAATGAAACCTTCCCATATTGAAGAAAAAAATGTCGTATTTATAGGAGCCGGCAATGTGGCAACCCACCTTTCACTCGCAATGAAAAACGCAGGTTTTTCCATACGGCAAATTTTCAGTCGCAGCGAAAACAGCGCTAAATCCTTAGCGGAAAAGCTGAACTGCAATTATACGACAGACGTAAAAGAAATACTGCCTGATGCGGACATCTACCTCTTTTCATTAAAAGATGATGTCCTTCAGGACATCGTAGCGAGCGTACCGCCAAACAACGGATTATGGATCCATACGGCAGGGAGCATTCCGATGGATCTGTTTCGCGGATATGCGGAATATTACGGAGTTATTTACCCGATGCAAACATTGTCGAAACAGCGACATACAAATTTCTTTAAAGTACCTTTATTCATTGAAGGTAATACCAAAAATAACGAGGATAAGATATACGATATCGCACAAATGTTGTCCGGCAGTGTGACACATATGGCTTCAGATAAACGCAGGCATCTTCATCTCGCAGCCGTATTTGCATGTAATTTCAGCAATCACATGTACTCACTTGCAGCGAAGATACTTGAAGAACAGGATATAGATTGGCATATACTGCAACCCTTGATTGACGAAACGGCCAATAAACTCTATTCCATGAGTCCCGGAAATGCACAAACAGGTCCTGCCGTCCGCTATGACCGCCATGTCATCGAACGGCATCTGTCTATGTTGAAAGATGAGGACACGCGTAAACTATACCTGATGATAAGTGAAAATATACACGCCCGGAATGTTACCAATAAAAAATAACGATGATAAATTACGACTTAAAAAAAATAAAAGCATTTGTTTTTGATGTGGATGGGGTTTTGTCTTCAAACAGAATACCTCTTGCCACAAACGGAGACCCGATGCGCACGGTCAATATCAAAGATGGATATGCATTACAATTAGCTGTAAAAAAGGGATTCGAAGTCGGTATTATTACCGGCGGCTATACCGAAGCCGTAAGAATCAGATACGAACGACTGGGCATCAGGCACATATATATGCGTAGCAGCATCAAGCTGAATGATTATGAGGACTTTCTCATCATGACGTGTCTGAAAGACGAAGAAATCATGTACTGTGGAGATGATATGCCCGATTACGGGGTAATGAAAAGGGTCGGATTACCGGTTGCTCCTGCAGATGCGGCGCCTGAGATAAAACATCTGGCAAAATACGTATCCCCTTTTAACGGAGGTGAAGGGGTTGCACGGGATATTATCGAACAAACACTGAAAATCCGGGGATTATGGATGGATGATGAAGCATTCGGATGGTAATCAACAAAAATCGCATCTCTTCAGCTGAAAGAAATGCGATTTTACAATTACGGGTAAATGCTTTTATTTTCTCTTACCGACTGTTTGAACCACGATCGTTTTCTGATTTTCATTCAGCTTTAGTGCTTCACTTACCTCCATAGCGTCGAAGTAACCCCTGACCACAGTTGCTAAATTTTCAGATGCACAGAACAGATAAACATTCTGAGCGATAAAACCACAATCCGTCTCCGGAGCGCCTCCTTTCGTCTTATCGGCAACATAAGCGATATTAACAGGTGCCTCCCCGACAAAATCCTGCTTACCCATCTTCTTCCGGAAATCTCCCTTATTCACTAATACCAATTTATTTGCTGTGGCATCGTAACGATAGGCACCTGATTCAATTACAACATACAGGTCCATTTCCTGCTTGTTATTAGCAGAAGGAGCCGTTCTCATTCCTTCGCGGTTATAACCGAACGCCGCCCATAGCATATTGGACAATATCTGATTGTCAATCCCCGCCGAACTGAATTCACGGCTGGAAGAACGTTTACTCAATGCCTCCATCAAAGGCATGCCTCCCGTTGTGACCGGTTTAGGCAAAACAATATCCTGTGCGGAAATACCCGTCACAAGGAATAATCCCAATAATAAAAAAAACTGTTTCATATCTACAAAATTTATAAAAGTTTCAAGTTCAATGTTTAAAGTTTGAAACCCGGAACTTGAAATCCGGAACCTTAAACTTTAAACTTATATTATGACATGGCGGCAATTGCAGAACCTACCAGGTTGGCCTCTTCCATCTTTTCTTTTTCTGCAATTTTTACCTGAATTCCTTCCGGCAGCAGTTCTTTCAGTTTGCCGGAAACCAGTCTGCAATAATCATTACTCCAGAACACACCGCCTGTTGCAGCCAGACATACGCTTTTAATCGATTCATCCTGCAACAACAGGACTTGTATCAATCCGGCTAAGGATGCTGAAACCAATTGCGCAGACCTGGTATAGATCCAATTAGCTACATTCACATATTCTTCCGGGCTGTCTTCCGGGTTATTGATTATATTTGATAAATCCGCTCCGTCAAAATCATATTTGATCTTACGCATGCTGAATACGGTTTTAAAAATCTCACCCAGATACCCTCCGGATATGGCTTTTTCAAAACGCTGACTCCTCTGATTACCGGACATCGAATCGACAAGCCGGTCGATAATGGTTAGATACGGAGGATTAAAATTCCCGGACTCCAGATTGACCGGCACAAATCCGGGTCCCTTATTGTTTAGCTTCTCTATTTTGTTCATATGCATAAGCGCGGCCATATTGGTACCGGTTCCCACAATAAGTCCGATATATGCGTCGTGTCCCACATCGGCCAGACCGGCAAAAAGACAGGCTACAGTATCATTGATTACTTTTATATGGGTAAATGTTGTATCGATCCCCTTGTGGTTATTCAGATAATCCACCAGAGATTTTCCAACAAGTATTCCTATCATTTCGGGAATATCGATTCCTTTCGTCCACCGAAGAAGAGTCGCATCCCCATCATACAGGGATTCGGCAGGATAAGAAAAACAATATCCGATCCGGGTAATCCGGTTATCTAAATATTCTAGACTACTGATCAGATCTGCCATTTCTTCCAAAAGATCATTCCGAGAAAAGCCGATTGTTTCTTTAGCAGACAAAAGTTTTTTCTTTGCTTCAACAATGACAGGCTCCCTGCCTTTTGCCAATTCCACGATTGCAGCCCGAAAGTTCGTTCCGCCCCAGTCAAGAGCCAGCACCCTGCCATCTTCCATTTCCTCTTTCGGATTGATATACGTTGGAATCGCTAAAATCTCCGTCCCATCCTTTTTGAGACCAAACTCAATTTTTTCCTGAAGGTTATCAGCTATCGTCTTCAGTTCCTGATTCGCTAATTCAAAAATGTTTTCTTTCATCGTATTTGCGTTTTTATGGTTTATTTTCAATGGTTACTTATTTACGGTCACTTTGCATGGACGCAACAAAGACTCTTTCCACTTCTTCGAATATTCGAACCATGCATCCGGTGTCTTGTATCCGAAAGTTTCTTTCATGGAAGTAAACATGATATGATACGTAAACCCGCTCTTTCCTTCAGCGCTGACCTGATACAGGTAATTCACCTTATCCGGAATTTCCGAGCGAATCAGTTCACGCGGAAGACATGTTGCCAGACCCACGGTTTCCTTTGCATATTTAACCGTATCGTTCACCGGCCAGTCTGTCCCCCAGCAGGCAACCAGACCTTCATGATCCGAATAGGACACCGAACCGATTATATTCTGCACACCGGTACAAAAGAGTTCTTTCTGCAACGGTCTGTCAAACGAAATCTGGACTTCACAATCACGATGTCCGGCATACAGGATATAACGTACCCTCATCTGCAGAATATTGTCCTGATACTCCCAATCTGTTGCAATCACATCAACAACCGTACGTACAGGACCGTTTGCAAGTATTGTTTCCGTACGGCTTTTCACCGGTTCTATATGAGTTGCTTTTGCGCCATCCCACCCTTTCAGGGCTCCTACCCCGCAACTGCCGCCGACACGCAGTACATCATCGCCAAAGCCACGTGCCAATTGCTCGTCCGTAGGATAAAACTGCGATTCTTCTATTTCAAACCCTTTATTAAATTTTCCATAAATATCCACAGTCTGTTTCTGATCGAAATAAATACGATATGCGGTAAGCTCCGATTCAAATGCCGGCCCGTGATGATGTAACTGGTTATAAATGTTGCTTGTCCCCGGTATGGTTAGCGAAATAATCGGAACATGCTTACCATTCTTATCACTGACAAGCATTTCAGCATATACGCGGGAAGGATATTCCTTTTGCATTTTATCCGAAGAAACAACGACATGGAAAGTTTTCACCGCAGACGGCGGCAGATCAACAACAAAGGCGATTTCATCCATCCGGCGATCTCCGTCAAGATCATCAATCTGTGATGGTATTTCGTTATTTCCTTCCATAACAATGACAGACTTCACTTCAAATCCGCATTGAAGCTCTTTGATATTCAAAACGACCGGCTCATTTTCTTTCGGTTCGTTCCAATCATTCGAAACGGTTATCGCATAGAACTTTTCTTCTGCACCGGCATTTAAAACAACACCACATAAGGCGATGACAGACAAAACGACTGAATACAAAATTTTTCTCATAGTTTTTATTGTTTTATAATTGATTACAATGAACAATAGACTCAAATTTCTTCCAATGCATAATACTGATAATCACGGGTAAGCGTACGAAGAAATGTTTCATCGTCCACCAGAGGCGTAATTTTCAGAAATTCTTTCACTTTTCCGGAAAGAGCGATGATACGCCGTGAACGATGACTGTCATAGCGTACCAATGCTTCATTGATGGTATTTACCTGCTCCAACGATAGGTTTTCCGCCTGGGGATACACCGGTTTATAACCGCGGCTTAAATAATTAAATTCATCAAGAGAAATCTGAATCCGATGATAGTCACGCTCTTTTATCACAATTGTTCCGGCAGCCAAGTCTCCCAAACGCTGATTGTTTTTATTCAACAATATAACAATTATTCCAATCCAGCCCCATGTATCTATAAGTAGCAGCATCCACCGTATCAGATAGGCGCCGATCGTGGGAGTCGTACCGTCGCGCATAACAACGCGCATTCCGAAAGCCATCTTTCCCGGAGACCGGCCGCGATTTAAGATCTCCCACAAAAAAGAGTAAAAGATTACGGGAATATATAAAATAAAAATCCAGAGTATCCCGTAATCATTCCTGAACAAAGACTTCATACTAAAGGAATCTATCACATAAAATATTCCTAAGGAATAAAGAAACATAATCAGATAATCCAGCATACGTGCGAAAATACGTTCGCCGACTCCGGCAGGAGTCTGGTCTATCTGGACATATTGACTTGTTATGATTCTCGTTTCCAATGTAAAAATATTCGAATTTCTCTGCAAATATATTATTTTTGCGAAAACTTTTTAATAAACAGATGAAAGAAGTTTCTTTTATTCGCCAAAATATCGAAAAATGGAAATCGCTGGAAAAAATTGTAGACGAAGCCGCCATACATAATCCCGGCGAGCTGGCCGACGCATATACGGAAATAACGACAGCCCTTTCTTTCTCACGGGCCCATTATCCCAAATCACGTATCACGACATACCTGAACAATCTTGCTTCGGCATTACATAATCAACTATATAAAAATAAAAAAGAGAATTATTCACGCATCATCACATTCTGGACACAGGAAATTCCGGATGTTATGTACCATTCACGAAAAGAACTCCTTTACTCTTTTCTCGTTTTCATTATCAGTACCGCCATTGGCGTCATATCGGCGATGAATGACGATTCATTCGTCAGGCTCATACTTGGAAACGGATATGTCGATATGACACTCGATAACATAGAAAACGGAGATCCGATGGGGGTGTACAACACATCATCCGAGCTTCCGATGTTCATCCGGATCGTTTTTAATAATATAGGAGTTTCTTTCCGGGCATTTGTTATGGGGATATTCACAGGCTTCGGTACCGGATTCATTTTATTTTACAACGGTGTTATGATCGGAGCATTTCAGACGTTTTTCTTTCAGCATCATGTAGGTTTTGAATCCATGCTGGCCATCTGGTTGCATGGGACATTCGAAATATCCGCAATCATTATTGCCGGTGCAGCGGGATTTGCTTTAGGAAACGGCTGGCTTTTCCCCGGAACATATTCACGCGGATATGCATTCAAACAGGGGGCGAAACGCGGACTCAAAATCATAGTCGGACTGATCCCCGTATTCATAACCGCCGGCTTTATAGAAAGCTACCTGACAAGGCATACCGAATATCCTACATTTGTACGTCTGTCAATCATTCTTCTCTCACTCATATGTGTGATCTATTATTATATTATCTTACCTCAATTAAGACATCATGGAATATCAAAAACCAAGAATTGAATTTTATCGCCAACGCACATTTTCAGAAAAACTGAATGCCGTATTCGAATTTATCCGTGAGAACTGGAAGCCTCTGTTAAAGTATTCATTTTATCTGATCATGCCGATTTGCCTGGTACAGGCATTTGCGATGAATTCTTTTTTTGATATTTATATCGACATGATCATGAATTCTGTCGGCGGGAATCCTTTCGGAAATTCGATGATCAGCTTTTTTACCAGCTATGGTGTGATGTTGTTCTGTATGCTGATAGGTTCAACCATCATGTCCGGCATGGTTTATGCGATGATGCAGACGTATGCCACGCGTGAAAACAGGCTACAGGATATCACGTTAAACGACTTCAAAGAGGCACTGGTAAAAAATGTATGGAGATGTCTCCGTATCATATTCGCGCTCCTGTTCGTATATCTGCTCATTGTATTTATTATGGCATTCCTGGCCGTTATTGTCTCCACAATATCACTCGTTATCACAATTCCTCTACTGATTGCATTCATCATTTGTCTCGTGCCACTGATGATGCTTGTTCCGGTATATATCTTCGAACACGATATAGACTTTTTCGATGCGATTAAAAAAGCATGGAAACTGGGCACCGCAACCCTCGGAGGAATGCTCGGGCTGATGATTGTCCTTAATATTATTGCATCCGTCATACAGACCGTGACCATGCTGCCATGGTATCTGACTCTGATTTTCGGTACCATATTTTCAATATCATCAGAATCGATGATCGCCCAGTCCGTCATTTATAAATTTGCAATTTATATTCTCGGACTAATACAATCGTACGGCATGTATGTATCTACGATAATCGGTATCATAGGACTTGCATTCCAATATTTTCACGCACGCGAAAAGGTGGAAGGAATTACCATAGAATCGAATATTTCCAATTTCAATGACTTGTAAAGAATGAAGGCTCAGGCAGATACGATCATCTATGATACGCAAAAAATTGCGGATTATCAGGCGGACAGTCGCTTTGATTATAATTCGCAGTTGGATTTGCCTGAATACACATGGTTTGAAATCGTATCCAGATGGTTCAATCGCCTCATCAATTCTATTTTCAGAGGTAAATTTGAAGAGAATATCACCACGCCGGTGATGGTTATCCTCTTTATACTTGCACTCCTGACCATCCTGTTCTTCCTGTACAAAAAACGTCCGGAACTCTTTATGCGCTCAAAAAAAACAGCGCCGGTGCCTTACGATATAGAAGAGGAGAATATACATCAGATCAATTTTGACAAAGAAATATCCCTGGCTCTGAACAAAGGAGATTATCGCCTGGCCATAAGGCTTTTGTACCTGCAAACTCTCCGTTTTTTATCTGATAATAAGCTAATAGACTGGCAGATACACAAAACCCCTACGGAATATCTCTATGAAATAAAAAATAAGGAAATGAAACTTCCATTCTGGGAGCTTACCAATCATTTTCTGCAGGTCCGCTATGGTAATTACAAAGCATCATCCGAACTATACGAAACAATGCACGGAATCCAGTCCGATATAAAAAACAAAAGGAAAGGAGAGGCCGGATGAAAGGTAGCAGGCTCTATATGATCTTTTTATTTGCTTTTCTTGTACTTGTATTTTTAGCAGAATATATGGCTCCCCACCAGTTTTTATGGAAGCCTACGTACGATAAAAATGACAAAGAACCATTCGGCAGCTATGTATTTGATGATATATTATCGTCTTCCATCGAAAATTATACCGTTGCGGATAAAACGTTCTTCCAGATTATGCAGGAAGATTCCACCGCATCACCCCGCGCCTTTCTTCTGACGGAAAACCGCCTGCATTTCAACGAAACGGATATTGAATACCTCTACAAGCTGATCCATCTTGGTAATCAGATCATGATTTGCACAGATAACTTCCCATATACACTTGAAGACACTCTTTGCTTTGAAACGGCATATGAAGGATATTACTCGTCTTTCGAACATCATATAAAAGAAAACAGAAGCCGCGACAGTATATTTTGGGGGACGGACACGTTGAATCCCGAATGCATCTTTGAAGTTTATCCGCAAATGCATCCTGTCAGCATCGTACAAGGAAAACAAAAATGGTTTTATGTTGAAGCAGACCATAGAACGCCACCGGGCATGAAAGCTTCTCCGGATGATGACGAAACAGCAAGTCCCGACACGACACAAACAGATGACTCCGGTGATGAAGCCGGCATTGATCCGGTGGACGCGGATTCGCCGGCTACATCCGACTCCATATGGGATTCAGAAAACTACGTGATCACAGACTCTGCTATGCTCGAAGAATTAGTAAAAGAAAATAACATCACATCCAGGTATGAATTTATACCCATCAATTGTGATTCCACGGAAGTACTTATCTGGAACAGCGAAAACAAACCGTTAGTATTGCGTGTATTTATCGGAAAGGGAGAAATTTTCCTGGTATCAACTCCTCTGATGTTTACAAATTATGGGATGCTTGACAAAAACAACGCATCCTATGCTTTCAGGCTTCTTTCATACATGAAAGATAAACCGCTCATACGAATTGAAGCCTATGGTACTCACAGCGATAAACCGAGAACCCCACTGCGATATATACTTTCGGAACCCCCTTTACGCTGGGCGATCTATTCTATTCTTATCTTACTGATCCTATTCATGGTATATACCGCAAAACGACGCCAGCGGATCATCCCCGTAGTAAAGACTCTTCCTAACAGGACTTTCGGATTTATGCAACTTATCAGTAACCTCTATTACCAAAAACGTGATCACGGAGAAATCCTAAAGATGAAATATCTGTATTTTTGCGCCGAAGTAAAAAGTCTTATAGGCGTGGATCTTCAGGAAAATGTTCCTGATGAAGCAGACTACAGGCGATTGGCGGAAAAAACGGGAATGGACAATGATTTTCCAGGCAGGCTTCTGAAAAACATACAACTCGCTATCTATCGTTCAGAAGTTGACGATTTACAGCTAAAACAGTATATTGACGGAATGAATGATATATTACGAGCACTGAAAACTTAAAATATAAAACATGATGGAAGAGCAAAATGAAAAAATGGATCTGGCTCCTTTTACAGAAAAGGTTAATCTGTTGAAAAATGCAATCGGTAGTGTTATCGTCGGACAGGAACGCTCCGTAGATCTGATACTTTCCGCAATACTTGCACGCGGACACGTATTACTGGAAGGCGTTCCCGGGGTTGCAAAAACATTGCTGGCCAAAATGATTGCCAAACTGATAAACGCGGATTTCTCACGTATCCAGTTCACTCCGGACCTGATGCCTTCGGATGTACTCGGGACATCTGTTTTCGATATGAAGACCAGTGAATTCAGTTTTCATCCCGGTCCTGTTTTTGCCGACATCATACTTGTTGATGAGATAAACAGAGCACCGGCAAAAACACAGTCCGCCTTATTCGAAGTGATGGAAGAGCGACAAGCGACAATCGATGGTACTCTTCATAAAATGAGCCCTGTATACACAATACTGGCTACACAGAATCCGGTTGAACAGGAAGGCACATATAAACTTCCCGAAGCACAGCTGGATCGCTTCATGATGAAAATAACCATTCCCTATCCCTCCCTCGAGGAAGAAATAGAAATACTGGAACGCCATAATCGGAATGCACACCTGGCAAAATTGGAAGATATTACACCGGTCATTTCACGTGACGAGATTCTGGAAATGTTCGGGTATGTAGAAAAAGTCTTTATCGAAAAATCATTAATGCATTACATTGCATCCGTGATACAACAGACACGAAACAGCAAAGCAGTATACCTCGGCGCATCTCCAAGAGCTTCGGTCGCCCTGCTTCAATCATCCAAAGCGATGGCATTACTACAGGGACGTGACTTCGTAACACCTGAAGACATTAAAACAATAGCGCCTTTTGTTTTGCAACATCGACTGATACTGACGGCCGAAGCCGAAATGGAAGGTCATACGCCTCTGAAAGTCGTACAACGCCTCATCGAAAAAGTGGAAGTTCCGAAATAAAATATCCGTTTATGTTTTTAACGAAACGCTTTTATATCACAGGATTAGTCATCATCGCATTACTGGTTTCAGGCTACATGATACCGCCTATGTTTATAGCCGGCCAGCTTGCCATTGCATTATTTATACTCATATCCGTAACAGACTGTATCCTGCTATGGCACCGTAAAAAAGCCGCCGGTGCCGAGCGTTATTGTGCGCCGCGCTTTTCCAATGGCGATAACAATGATGTACGCCTTGTGATAGAAAGTTATTATCCCCTCAACGTCAAAATGGATATTATTGACGAAATACCCGTCATTTTTCAGCGCAGGGATATTCTTTTCAAAATCAATATAAAATCCGGAGGACGCGAAGTTGTACGTTATAAGTTACGCCCGACCAAACGCGGCGAGTACGGTTTCGGAAACATACTTTTGTACATAACCACCGGAATCGGCCTGGTAAGCCGCCGCGTAAAATGCGCTGTACCAATGAATATTGCCGTCTATCCGTCCTATATTATGTTACACCAATACGAATTCATGGCGATACATAATAATTTAACAGAGCTGGGCATCAAAAAAATACGCCGCATCGGACATAATACGGAATTTGAATCCATAAAAGAATATATAAAAGGAGACGCTTATCGTACAATCAACTGGAAAGCAAGCGCACGGCGCCATTTTCCGATGGTGAATGTATACCAAGACGAACGGTCTCAGCAAATATATAATATTATTGACAAGGGACGTATCATGCAAAACTCTTTCCGGGGAATGACACTTCTTGATTATGCAATAAATGCATCACTTGTTCTGTCGTTCGTCGCCATACGCAAGGACGACAAAGCAGGACTTGCCACTTTTGCCGAGAATTTTGAAACCTTTATCCCTGCCGGCAAACAAACCTCCCAGATGCAACAGATCCTTGAAAGTTTATATCGTCAACAGACCACATTCGGCGAAAGTGATTATTCGTCATTGTATGTCCACATCAACAAATATATAAGCAAACGAAGCCTCCTGATCATCTATACCAATTTTGATACGATAATCGGAATGGAAAGGCAGCTTGAATATCTTCGTCAACTGGCGCACCGGCACGTGGTACTAGTTGTGTTTTCCGAAGATACGGAGTTGAAAGAATTTGCAGTCAAACGTCCGACATCCATCGAAGGATATTATCAGCAGGTTATCACGGATAAGTTTATCTTTGAAAAACAACACGTCATTGCCAAACTAAGGCAACACGGTATATACTCCCTCCTTACAGAACCTGATAAACTTTCAGTTAATGTAATAAACAAATATCTTGAAATGAAAGCAAAAGGAAATATATAAATTTCATCAAAATGTGCCAATATACATAAAACAATAAAAGAACAAAGCCATTTTATAATATTAACACATATCCCTCCATACATGTTATATAGATTCTAAAAATTAATTACACCTATTTTCTTTCATACTTCGTTAGGTTTTAATTTAGACGACATCAGTTTTCAAAACTTGGCGAAACGTTCTTTGAGATTCGATAAATACCTGTTGTGTGTTATGTGTTTACGCATGTACCACCACACTCGCTCTACCGGATTCAAGTCCGGAGAGTCCGGCGGCAAATACCGTATTTCCAACCGGGGAGGATACGAAAGAAAATTTTTCAACGCTTTAGCCCTGTGATACCTGATGTTGTCCACGTATATGATTATCCTTTTCTTGTCCCGGTACGCCCTCAACACCTTTTTCAAATGCTTTCGGAAAGAGCGGTAATTCCCCTTTCCGGCAAAACTGACCGTAAGTTGTCCGGTGACGGGATTCACGCTTCCGGAGCCCGTCACCCTTTCACAAATGTTGAACTGACTGCAAACTTCACATTGAAAGAATATCCTATACACTATTTCATGAACGGAGGAGAAAATTCCGAAAGTAATCCGGCATCCTACAATATTTATTCAAAAGGTATGTTACTCTTAATAACTGCACCGGACAAAAAATCCGGATTAAATAAGGTTTATTAAACCGCATGAAAAAAGTAATGTTCCTTTAAAACTACCGGCACAAAGGCTCATTAATAGCTATTTACCATATGCAAAAATCCCCGCAACACTTTATTCTGTTGCGGGGATTTTTATTATTTTTATCTGTGCTTTTATTCAGCAGGAGCAGCAGCTTCTTCTGCCTTTGGAGCTTCGGCTGCAGGCGCAGCTTCTGCAGTTGTGGGAGCTTCAGCCTCTACCGGTGCCGATTCCAATACCGGCTCGGCTGCAGGAGCAGCTTTTGCCTCTGCTTCGGCTTTGGCTTTGGCAGCAACAGCCTCAGCAGCGATATCAGCTCTTTTCTTAGCTAACGCTTCGGCTTTCGCCTTATTTACTTCTTTCTCCGCATCCAAAAGCGCTTTCGTCGTAGCTTTTTTCTGTTCTCTCTCACCATCTTTTACTTTCTGCATAGAAATTTTCTTTTCCTGTAGCCATGCATCAAACTTCGCGTTTGCCGTAGCTTCATCAAAAGCGCCTTTCTTTACGCCTTCCAGCAAATGTTTTTTAAGACAGACCCCTTCACGTGATAAAATCATACGTGTCGTGTCACTGGGTTGCGCGCCTGTCTGTAACCAATACAAAGCCCTATCGAAATTCAAATCTATTGTAGCAGGATTAGTGTTCGGATTATATGAACCTATCCTTTCAATAAACTTTCCATCCCGTGGAGCCCTGCTGTCTGCGATTACGATCTGATAAAAAGCATAGTTTTTACGACCGAATCTTTGCAATCTAATTCTTGTTGCCATTTTTGAATAATTAAATAAAACTTTGTTCTGTAAATTAAGGGTGCAAAGGTAATAAATTATTTATTATAAAATGCTACAAAGTCATAATATTTTTTTAATAGTCAAAATCCTCCGATTTATTTATGTAGATTTGCAGCACATTCAAAAGCGACATGTATGAAACGAAACATGAAAAAAATTTGCATCCTGATCTTCAGCTTTACCCTGTGCGGACAACTATTATATGCGCAGACCTATGAAGAAATGGTAAAAAAAAGTTATGAATATTCCGATATCAGCGACTGGCCGGCCGCGGAAGAATGTCTGAAAGCCGCCATGCGCCTCGAACCTGCAAACAGATTAAACTTTGCCCTGCTCACAAACCTGGGAACCATCCAACGTCGCCAGGGGAAACTGGAAAACGCGCTCATATCATACTCCGCCGCTTTGGCCCAACGCCCGCAAGATGAATTAATTCTCCTGAACCGTGCAGAGCTTTATACGGAAATGGATGAAACGGAAAAAGCGATCTACGACTACAACACGCTTATCGTCAACTATCCTACACACGAACAAGCGCACTATAACAGAGGATTGCTATATATTAAAACCGGGGAATACCTGCTTGCCCAAACCGATTTTGAGTTTATAATAGAGACATACAAAGACACATTTCTGGGCCGCTTTGGTTATGCCATACTCGAAAAGGCACGCGGAGATTATAATGAAAGCGAAACTGTTTTCAATTATCTTGCAGATAAATATCCCGACAATATGCGCATTCTCGAAGAACGGGCCGAATTATATTTTCTGACAAAACGCAACGGCCGTGCAATGAGTGACCTGAACAAGGTATTTGCCGCTACGACAGAACCTTCGGCCGAACTATATATGCTGCGCGGCCGCGTCAAATTAGCGCAATTCGAAAAAGAACCGGCAGCTGTCGACTTTAAAAGAGCACGTGATCTCGGTTACGACAAGGAAACGGTTGATCGGCTGTTAAAAGAATCTTTTTGAGCTAACGTTCCAGCCTATCGTTTCAAACATCCTATCTGCAATTCAGGTACTGATCCGGTCTGCAATCCAGTCTCCTACTTCCGAAGTACCATATGATCTGCCTCCCTGTGCAATATTTTCCAGTTTCGCATACACCTTTACACCTAATTCACAAAAAACTATAGACCTATTGAGTGTAAACTATACAGAATATTTATAAAAAGGGCTGTCTCTTTTTGAGACAGCCCTTTTTATAAATGATTATTCCCAACCATATGGCTGTTTCAGTTGAGGATTCAATATAGTCTGTTGTCTTGGTATCGGTATGTAATAATGTTTCGGTGATTCAAATTTACGCGGATTTTTCTGGTAGGCCGTAAATCCCACATGCCCTTTCGTGCCTTCCGTTAAATAAAACCCCTCATCCGTGCCACCGCTGTTTTTCAGATAGTAGATCGAAAGGCCTTTCTTCTGATCAGGTGTTAAATAATCAATCGGCCCCGTTTCCGCAGGCGATGCCAGAATTGCGAGATCCACTTCTCCATCGCCGGTCATATCATAAGCTCCCAGATAAGGAACATAAATACCCTCATTGTTATCGGCAAAGTGCTGCCCTTCACCCCAACGCTTCAAATCCTCTCCTCTTAGTCCTTCACAAGCAAGCTCTACACGTCTTTCTCTTCTTATTTCGAGAAGAACGCCGCTTGTTACATTCGGATAATAAGCCGCCAGATAAGAATCAACATTAGCATTAGCGATAGCCATATCCAGATGCGGCATACTCACCCGATCCCTCAATTTGTTTATGGTTTTATCCAAATCGTCCTGTGTCAACCGACCCAGTTCGGCTTTAGCTTCGGCGTAAGCAAGCAAAACTTCGGCATAACGATAAACAGGCAAAGATGTAGTGTTCATATTCCAGCCACCTCTTTGTTCTTCCAATTTTGGAAAATATTTTATTTGTGCATAACCGCCGAACTTTATGCCGGGTAACTCCGGAGTATTTTGCGGTGACGTTTTAAACCCCGGATAGCAAAATGTCTGTGCAAAGCGAGGATCCCTGTCTGCGAAAACTTCCAGATACGTTTTTGTCGCATAACCCTCCTGCTCCGTGAACGGCGTTCCGTCAGTCATAAGATACGACTCCATAAGGCTACGGCTCAACGACCATTGCCAGTTCAGCACGGTATGGGTATTATTCATTACGCCCAAATCTTTATCACATGCGTACTGCAATATGACTTCTTTATTCGACTCTATACTGTACGAGTCAAACAACGCGCCATAATCCGGGCCCAGATCAAACTGTCCGCTATTCATCACCTGCTCGCTTGCCCATGCAGCTTTTTCTAAAAAGCGTTGGTAGTCGCTCTGTAATCCTATTTCTGTATGATATTTGCGGTAAGTACCTTCGAAAAGACAGATGCGCGCCATTACCGTCAGAGCCGCATATTTATTGATGCGCGTCTTTGTACCCATCGTTGTCTTGATATGAGTAGCTGCAAATTCCAGATCGGCCAATACATGATCCATCACCGTTGCGCGCGGATCCGATGCTTTATACAATATTTCGTCATCATTACCAAGCGGCGTATCATACCATGGAACATCCGAATAGCTCTGCACTTTACTGTAATAGAACAATGCCCTGAAAAAACGGGCGATACCTATGTAATGATTTTTATCCGCCTCAGCTCCGGATGCCTTATCGGCATTTACTAAAAAGAAGTTAATTCGCCTTAGACGACTCCAGTTACCCCAGTTTGTAATAGAACTTGAAATATTGGACGAAGACACATTTCCCATCACCACCTGGTCCATTGTATTTGTTCCGTTATGCAAGGAGACATTATCACTCCCATAGTCATAGTAAGGAACCGACAGATATCCATAAAGTCCGTTCGTATAAGTTTCCAGATCCGTCACATTATTAAAGAACTCGACCTCTGTAATTTCAGTTTGAGGAGTCCTGTCCAAAAAATCCTCACAACCGGACATCAAGATAAGAAAACCGAACAGGCATATAATTGAATTTATTTTTTTCATACGTACATGTTTTAATATTTAACAAATAATCTATCTTATGAGCATATAACAAAGCATGCTTTAAAATGTAAGGTTAACCCCAACAGAGTATGTTCTTTGCATAGGATAAGTTCCGGAATTAAAACCATTGTAACTTGCGTTCACAATTTCCGGATCAAGATCTATACCTTTATCTAAACCACTGAATGTAAACACATTTTCCGCACTGAAATAAAATCTCAGATATTCCACGTTCAGTTTATTCAAAACACTTTTAGGCAAAGAGTAACCTACGGTCAGATTTTTCAGCCTCAAATAAGAAGCATCCTGTAAGTATTTTGTTTGCGGGGCGCCAAGTTCCTCATTGTTATCTTCCGCAATATATGCTTTCATACGGGGAAAATAGCCATTCGGATTTTCCGGAGTCCAATGATCCCGGTTTTTCTTTGTCGGATTTGTCCACGGTTGTGCATACACACCCCAAAAATAAATCGACGCAGCAGACGGATACCAGTCTCTCTTCCCTACTCCCTGGAAAAACGCGCGCAAATCAAATCCTTTCCAGTCGGCCGTCAGTTCAAAACTGTAAGGCAGACGCATTTCGCTGTTTCCTATAATTTTTCGATCGCCCGGATTATCTACGGTACGATCCCCGAAATCAATCTTATTATCGCCATTGAGGTCTTTGAATTTGACATCGCCCACATAAAACTTATAGTTCTGATCGTCTGTTCCAACTGCGGTTTGATCTAACGCCGCAAGCTCAGCTTCCGACTGGAAAAAACCGTCAGACACAAATCCCCATATTTCACCGATCCGCTGCCCCTCATAATAATTAGACAACAGTTTTGTCGGGTTATCAAATTTAGTAATCCAAGAACGGCTATCGGCCAACATAAATTTAAACGACCAGTTAAAAGGAGAGTCCATCAGTTTAAATTGATCACGGTATCCAAGCGTCAACTCCCATCCTTTCGTTTTAAGATCGGCTGCATTTGTCTTGGGTGCTGATGCCCCGAATACGGCCGGCAGCTCCTTACTGTAAGTCAACATATCGTCCGTATAACGCGTATAAACATCGAAAGACAAATCAAATTTACCGCCAAATAAAGACAAATCGATCCCTCCATTGATGGTACGGACTTTTTCCCAGGTTAGCGAAGATGACGCTACGGACGGCTGATAAACGGCAATCGGACGTGAGCCGTCAAGAATCTGAGCGATTGTACCGGAAGTCATCTGAGGAATATATGGATAAAAAAGCTCCGCATTTCCATCTTTCACTATCTGATTACCCAACGAACCGTACGAACCTCTGAACTTTAAATTCGATATTTGCAGTGTTTCCGATATGTTTCTGAAGAAACCTTCATTACTCAAGAGCCAGGCTGCAGAATACGACGGAAAAAAGCCGTAACGATCTCCTCTCGGAAAACGTGAAGAACCATCATAGCGCCCGTTTACTTCAATAATGTAACGATTGTCGTAAATATAATTCAATCGCCCGAAATAACCCTCCAAGGCCAATTCGCGTAAAGTATTCGATATGGTCGCCTGTCCGGTCGCAAGATTCATTTGAGGCAAGTTCTGAGATATAAGCCCGTCTTTCTTATTCACATATACTTTATCATTTGTCAATTCGCGGTTATATCCGACCATTGCATTTACAAAATGCTTGTCATTAAATGTTTTTACAAAATTGGTATAGAGATTATATACGTCATATTTCCTTTCCTGCACACGCAACATCGCACAAACCGTTCCTCCAATGTCACCGCCTCTCTCACCTAATGAAGACTGAATCGGTTGATCCGGGCCTGTGCGATACGGAACCGTCAGATTTGACTGATCCCGGTTAAAATTATAACGTCTGAAATTCGCATCGGCATTAACGGTCCAGACATCCTTCACCAGGTCAAATTTCGTTGTGAACTGCAGCTGTGTTTCATTTTTTCGATCATCACGACGGCCTCCACTCTCTAAAGCTCCCAGGACTGAGGCTCCGGCCGAAGTCCATGTCCCATCCGGGTTGCGGGGAACCGTATTCGATGCAGTTCTATTCACATTCCAGTTAAAATACCCATCCAAAAACGTAGGCGAATCATAGTGGGAGTTTACATAAGAAATATTCGTTCCAAGCGTCCACCATTTCGTTAATTTCATATCGGCATTCGCCCTGAAATTAAAACGCCTCAGTTGATCATTCCCGTAGCGCAACAAGCCGTCTTCCTGATAAAAACCGCCGGAAATGTAAAAGGAAAAATTATCGGTTTTTCTGGAAATGTTAATATTGGAAGTGTATGCCGGAGCAGACGATCTATAGGCCTCATTGATCCAGTCGGTTTCTCCGTAATAATCCCATGCGTTTGCATTATTCGGATTCAGAATTACACGCGGCAAGGACGGATCAGCCTTTAATTGACGTGCGTAATCAAGTTGCGCTTCCGAAAAAACAGGACTTAATGGAGTGCGCGCCAGATTCTTCAATTCCATCATCTCCAATATATCTGTTATAATTTCCGGTCTGATCCCTCTGTCGCGAACCGCCACATTACCGCTGAAACTGATTTTAAGATCTTCGCCGGACGCCTTCTTCGTCGTCACCAACACAACACCAAAAGCCGCACGAGCGCCATATATGGCTGCGGATGAAGCGTCTTTCAAGACTGAGATACTCGCGATATCATCCGGATTCAGACGAGACAATTCTTCACTCGTCACAGGTACATTATCAACAAGAATGAACGCTTCTCCTCCGTTTATGGAAGTGAAACCGCGAATATTGATGGCGGGAGCGTTATCCGCGCGTCCGGATTTATTCGTTATATTAAGGTTAGGCACCAACCCCTGCAATCCGCGATTCACATTCGCAATCGGGCGACTCTCCAAACTCTTACCGCTAACGGCCTGAACGGCTCCGGATAAGTTAACTTTTTTCTGTACGGCGTATCCTACGACCACAACATCTTCCAGTGCAAATTCATCCGGCAGCAAAGAGATGTCGATATGCCTTTGATTTCCAACCGGAAACTCCTGGGTTTTATATCCAATATATGAAATAAGAAGTATCGGATTGATTTGCGAAGTTGATATGGAAAATTCTCCGTCTGCATTTGTTACCGTACCTTCCGTTGTTCCTTTGATACGAATATTCACCCCTGTCAGAGACTCTTTTGTTTCGTCGCGAACAATACCGGTAATTGTTTTAGATTGCTGTTGAATGGCCATCTCTTTCAATTTCACAGCGACTTCTTTTTGAGATATAAAAATCTGCCGGTCATCAATCACATATGTATTATCAGTCAATTCGAATAATTGATCTAATATTTTATCCACAGTTTTATTCTTAGCGCGAACACTCACTTTTCTGTTCACGTCCAAAACATCATCATAATAAAAGAATACATACTCACTGTTCTGCTCAATTTGATCCAGCACCTCCCTAACAGTCTTATTATTCACCTCTACCGATAAATAAGTAGATTGAGAATAGATCGCATTCGCGCTGGTAACGCCCATTCCTATCGACAGAAAAAAGATAACCAATCTCGTGATTTTCATTATCTTCCTGTCTGTATTTTTTAATAAATTTTCATTAAAGGATTTCATCATGTTTTTCTATTAGTTTAATTAATAAGGTTTCATCAAAAATGTCTCTTTTGTATTCAACAGATTTCACTCGCATTATTGGTTTTCCATAGGCACACTCATTTTATTTACTTGTTTGTAATTATATAAATACCATCTTCAATTTTAAAGCCTACAGGAGCGGTTTGAGTAATACCTTTCAATACAAGACTCAAATCATCTTTCAAATCCAGTTTTCCGGAGCATTTCAGTTGAGCGACACCCGGCTCGCACATAATCTTCTCGCCATAGTAACGAGACAGACGCTTCAGAATAGCCTCCATGCGTTCGCTTTCATGCATATATACTCCCATTGTCCATGAAACATAGTTCGAGGCATTAACCTCCTTTACCGAAGAATTTCCATTTTCGGACAAAAACATCTCATTCGCTGACAATTTGGTTTCTTTTTTATTTTCGTCGCTTACGATTACAGAGCCTTTCACCAGGACAATCTCACGGACGTTATCACTTTCATAAGCCATGACATTAAAAGATGTTCCCAGCACGCTAACGGTAAAATCTTTCGTCTTCACAATAAACGGCCGTGACTCATCACGTGACACATCAAGATAGATTTCCCCATCAACATATAACTCCCGCTCTTTTGCCGAAAAAGTTACCGGATAAACAACTCTCGTTCCCGCATTCACCCATATTTTACTGCCATCCTCAAACATTAATGTGGATCGTTTTCCCTTAGGAACAATCAACTGGTTATAGGGCACCGTTTCTTCACTCACTGATTGCTTTTTCCTGATTTTCGTATCTTTATTAATAGCAATAATTCTGCCATCATATTTAATTTCAGCATCATGGCCTTCCAACACCATCGCTTCATCATCAGCAAAAATAAGCTGTATATCCTTTGTCAACTTTTCCGGAACCTTTACGTTCTCGATGGAACTCCTCACGGCTTCGGGATCTTTTTTTATTAACGTAACAAACAAAAATAATAGCAAAATGGACGCTACAGCACTTAACGACCAGAAAAGAAAACGCCGCGTATAGACTGTTTTCTGTTCTTCATTACAGATAGAATTTGATTTATTGATCTCCGACCAAAGTTCATCAATTTCATTCCATGAAATTAATTCGTTATGAACTTGCAAAGATTCGATTAAATAAGATGCCAGATCATAGTCTTCATGAGAAACTATTTTATCTTGCAGGGTTCTTCGCCAAAAAGACTCCGACTTTTTCGTCGGTTTTATTATGGAAATAATAAAATATTCATCCAGGATCAAATCTTCTGCCGAATAATTACTATATCTGATATTATCATCATTCTTACCACTCATATTATCATCTTTTTTTACATAGCCACAATCTATCTATCCTCTTTTAATCTTTAGTATATTTTGCGGTTTTCCGACAAATGTCGCATGCAACCTTTTCATTGAGCGTTGTATCAAATTCAGTACAGATTGATAATTCATTTCCATAATACTGCATATATCACTAATACTCAATCCCTCGACATAACGATAATAAATAACTTCTTTCTGGCGGGGTGTCAAAACACTCAATATCCGCTCTATCTTTTCATGTTGTTCCTGAATTTGCTCATCATGTATAATCTCATCTTCGATCGTGTATTCTACACTGAAAACCGGTTCTATCGTATCAATATTCTGAAATGATTTATCCTTTTCAAACACATTAAATAACATATTCTTCAATGCAATAAACAAATAAAGTTTTACATTATTTGTAGAGTTCAGATTCGATCTGTTATTATAGATCCGAACGAAAACATCCTGAATGCAATCTTTTATCAGATCACGATCCGCCGTAAAACGCATTCCATATGAAAAAAGTTCCGCTACATACTTCTTATATATATAAGAGTATGCATCATTATCACCGCCGATGAGTTGATCCCACAGCATTCCATCATCAATAGAATTAAGGTTTTTAAACAACTTTGTCACTTTGTCGTATACTTTTCTCTAATAACAAGGAAAAAAAAATTATATACTCACTTTTTTATTTTATTTTTATAGATTTATCACATTACCTGATCAGAGTATATAAATCAAGGTATAAAAAAATCGAGTAGGAGAAACGGAATTATTCTGCACTCCCGCATAACTTTCGGATTCTGTCCTATCCTTCTGCCGGAAGCTATCACTTCCTGCTATAATGGCGCGTTCGGGACTTACACCCTAGAAAGAATAGTTCGTGCCGGGCAAACCTGAAAAGAGACTATTCCAAAAAATGGAATAACTTCTGGACAGGGACATTCGGTAAATACATAAAAAACTGTCGATAAGTAAAAAAAACGTCAGTTTTTTTTATCTGAGTGGTTACTTATCATCTGATGGAAAATTTTGAGTAATATTGGTCTGACAGGTTGGTATATGACGTAAGGATCATCAAGGCTATTTTTCCTTCCGGCGAAAAACAGGAAGTACGGACCTGAGTATTCTCTTTAAGTCCTAACTCCTTAGCCAGGCTGCTAAATGGAAACAATCCGTAAATGTGACCCAGTGTAAATATTACTTATGAAGTAGTAGTCCACGAGTCTTTTCTTTATTGACTGTGAGATAAAGACAATCCTCAAGAAAACGGGTTATACTATCATAGTACGTTCAGCGGCTCGTTTGCTCTTACAGAGAACGAATCGATGTCCACGAGATGACAGTTCTTTGTCGAGTTCATGAAGCAGGACATTACCTAATAAGGGACTCAAAGGACCACCTTCTTGAGGCGTTCCTTGAGCGTTGAAATGACACTACTGATGCGCAATTCGAAAAAGAATCGGCGGCAGTCGACTTCAAAAGAGCCCGCGATCTCGGTTACGACAAGGAAACGGTTGATCGGCTGTTAAAAGAATCTTTTTGAGCTAACGCTCCAGCCTATCGTTTCAAACATCCTATCTGCAATTCAGGTACCGGTCCGGTCTGCAATCCAGTCTCCTACTTCCGATGTACCGTATGATCTGCCTCCCTGTGCAATATCCTCTGTGACAATTCCCGCATCCATGGAAGCTGTTACGGCATTACGTATCATACGACCTTCTTCCTGCAAATTAAATGCATACTCAAACATAAGCGCCGCAGAGAGTATGGTTGCCAGCGGATTCGCTATATTTTTCCCTGCAGCCTGCGGATAAGAGCCATGAATAGGCTCAAAAACAGAAGTATGAAGTCCGACGGATGCGGAAGGAAGCATACCCAGAGAACCGGTTATAACGGAAGCCTCATCGGTAAGAATATCACCAAACATATTCTCCGTTACCATCACATCAAAGCTCCCCGGCCATTGCACAAGTCTCATGGCAGCATTATCGACAAACATGTATTCCGTTTCTACTTCCGGAAAATCTTTTTCGATTTCCTGCGAAGCTTCGCGCCAAAGGCGCGAAGTGGCTAACACATTGGCTTTATCGACAATCGTCAGTTTTTTTCTGCGCTTCATCGCATATCCGTATGCCAGGCGAACGATTCGTTCTATTTCTTCTCGCGAATAAACACACGTGTCATAGGCCGTATTTCCATCTTCGCTCCGGCCTTGCGGACGACCGAAATACATTCCCCCTGTAAGTTCACGGATACACATCAGGTCAACGCCGCTCACCAGATCCGCACGTAACGGAGACTTATGGGCCAATGAAGGAAATGTAGTTACCGGACGGATATTCGCATACAGCCCAAGTTTCTTGCGCATAGCCAACAATCCCTGTTCGGGACGAACTTTTGCCGACGGATCGTTATCATATTTCGGAGAACCGATTGCACCGAACAGCACGGCATCACTCTGCATACAAAGCTCATGTGTTTCGTCCGGATAAGGATTCCCCACGGAATCAATGGCACATGCTCCGACAATGGCCGTTTTATAACTCAATTCATGATTATTCTTCCTGCAGACAACTTTTACAACCTTCATTGCCTGCTCTATTATTTCCGGACCGATACCATCACCCGGCAATACTGCTATATTTAAGTTCATTATTTTTACTGTCTGTTAAAATGTACATATTTAGGTTCCATGGGAATATACGTATCGTCGTCCCACAAAGTACTCGTTATCATCAAGTCTGCGCTATACCTGTTACACGCAATGGGGACATTATGTACGCGACATTGCCTTAACAACATCTGAATATCGGCCTCATGCGGTTGCGGATTAAGGTCATCGATCAGAAATATAGCCAGATCAATTTCTTTCCGCACAACCATCGCCGCTATCTCCGCATCTCCTCCCATCGGTCCGGAATGCATGCGTTTTATATTACAGGTGTCAAAACCTTTTTCATCAAAGGCCTTACTTATCAACCCTCCTGTTGTTCCGGTACATACCAGATTATGTTCGGACAGAAAATGTACATTATGTACAGCCCATTCGATCATATCGACCTTCCGGTTATCATGCGCTACAAGCGCAATTGTCAGTTTCTTATTCATAATAAATACCCGCTAAGTTGTTTTACCTTAATTTTCAATTACATTAGTCATTTCGCGTGACTCGGCATAATCCAAACAAGTTTGGCTTCTGCGCTCGCTACTTGAAATGTTCGATTTTATTCAACATCTTAATCGTCGCTTTTATCGCAGCTTCAATCTGATCGGCATCCAATCCGCGGGTTTTAAATTCAACCCCTTCATGATGCCAAGTGATAACCGTCTGCACAAAAGCATCTGTCCGCCCCCCGGGAGGAATTGATACGGCATAATTAACAAGCATCGGAAACGGACGGTTCAACGATTTGTAAATCTTACGCAACGCACGTACAAACGCATCATATTGCCCGTCACCCGTAGCGGTTTCTTCATATGCTTTATCATCAATCTCCACCTTCAACGTAGCAACAGGTTTCAATCCCTGTGTCAAAGATAATGAATAATTTAATATTTTAATCTTATTTTCCTGCATATCGTGGCGCAGAACATCCGAAATGATATACGGAAGGTCTTCCTGGGTTACAATCTCTTTTTTATCTCCAAGTTCAATCACACGTTGCGTAACCTTCCTCATGGATTCTTCATCCAGATCTATGCCCAATGCTTCCAGGTTTTTTCGTATATTGGCCTTGCCCGAAGTTTTTCCCAATGCATATTCACGGGTACGTCCGAAACGTTCCGGCATCAAAGAATTGAAGTAAAGATTATTTTTACTGTCGCCATCGGCGTGAACCCCTGCACATTGTGTAAAAACATTCTCTCCTACAATAGGCTGATTCGGTGCAATATGTATACCCGAATACATCTCGACACTCTTGCTGACATGATTTATTTTTTCTTCTACTATACTTGTTCTTTCTTTCAACTGGTCATGAAGTACGGCAACAACACTGCTTAAAGAAGCATTACCGGCACGTTCACCCAAACCGTTTATTGTCGCATGAACCCCCTTCACTCCCGCACGCACAGCCGAATACACGTTCGCCACAGCCAGACTGTAGTCATTATGTGCATGAAAATCGAAATGCAATTCCGGATAACGACCGACCATATCCTTACAATACCGATAAGCCAATTCAGGGTCCAGTATGCCAAGGGTATCCGGAAGCATAAAACGGTGTACAGGGAGTTGTTTCAGAGAATCGACCAGATTATAAACATAATCCGGAGAATTTTTCATTCCGTTCGACCAATCCTCCAGATATAAATTCACATCGATCCCCATCTCTTTTGCCAGTAATATCTGCCCGGTTATATCGGCGATGTGTTGCCCGGGAGTTTTTCCCAACTGTTCAGTCACATGCTTCATAGAACCTTTGCAAAGCATATTTACCACATAGCATCCCGCACCCTTTATCCATCTGAGAGATAATCCGTTATCAATAAAACCAAGTACCTCTATACGATCAAGGCAACCGGCTTTTGCCGCCCATTCCGATATTCCTTTGACAGACTCAAACTCACCATCCGATACGCGCGCCGATGCAATCTCTATACGATTTACATTCAGCTCTTTTATTAACATGCGCGCTATCGACTTTTTTTCGTGTTCGGAAAAAGAGACGCCGTTCGTTTGCTCTCCGTCACGGAGAGTCGTGTCCATTATTTCTATCATAGCTTTTGTTTATTTTTGTTGCCTTTCATCTAAACCTATACCAAATCGTTGTAGTGCCGGATTCCAGATATACCTGAAAACGGAATCAGACAAACAGATTGTTCTTCTCATATTCCTCGATCTTAGATTTATTTGTCAGCAAATAATCAATATCATCAAGGCCGTTCATCAGGCAATGCTTTTTATAACTGTTAATCTCAAAACACTCACTTTTGCCGGTTGAAAGGTTGGTAATGGTCTGCTCCGGAAGATTAACCTCCAATTCCGTCTTCGGATTCTCTTCTATCGACGCGAAAAGTTCCGCAAGAAACGGCTCGGTAACCACAACGGGTAAAACGCCATTATTCAGTTCATTATTTTTGTGAATATCAGCAAAAAAACTCGATACCACAACGCGGAAACCGTATCCGGCAATAGCCCAGGCAGCATGTTCACGACTCGAACCGCTTCCGAAATTTTTTCCAGCGACAAGTATCTTACCGCTATATTTCGGATTATTCAGAACAAACGATTCGATTTTATTTCCTTCCTTATCATAACGCCAGTCGCGAAACAGGTTTTCGCCAAATCCTTCTTTCGTTGTCGCTTTCAGAAAACGTGCAGGAATTATCTGGTCTGTATCCACATTTTCCAATGGAAGAGGAATACATGTACTTCGTAATATTTCAAATTTTTCTTTCATATATACAATAATTGATTTTTAAAAAATTCTCGGATCCGTTATCTTTCCGGTTACCGCTGCGGCTGCCGCGACAAGAGGGCTAACAAGCAACGTTCTCGCACCAGGGCCCTGACGTCCTTCAAAATTCCGGTTTGAGGTTGAAACTGAATATTTCCCAGCCGGAATTTTATCATCATTCATCGCCAAGCAGGCAGAACAACCTGGCTGCCTCAACGTGAAACCCGCCTCTTCCAATACTTTATCAAGGCCTTCTTCACGTATCTGCGCATCAACCATCCATGATCCCGGGACTAACCAGGCCGTAACATTCGGAGCTTTCTTATGACCCTTCACAAGAGAAGCGAACATTCTGAAATCTTCAATACGCCCGTTTGTACATGAACCTAAAAATACGTAATCGATCGGTTTGCCGATTAACGTTTCACCTTCACTAAAGCCCATGTATTCAAGTGATTTTTTATAAGATGAGCGACCAGCCTCAGGCATCGCATCAGCCACAGGTACCGTTTCAGTGATACCCATTCCCATTCCCGGATTGGTACCGTAAGTAATCATCGGCTCAATATCTTCGGCACGAAAACTTACTTCCTCATCAAAAACCGCATCATCTTCGCTCCTAAGCGTTCTCCAGTAAGCCACAGCCTTATCCCATGCTTCTCCTTTAGGCGCATACTCACGCCCTTTGACATAAGCGAATGTTGTTTCGTCAGGAGCAATCATTCCTCCACGCGCACCCATTTCAATCGAAAGGTTACACAATGTCAGACGCCCTTCCATTGTTAAATCACGAACCACAGAACCGGCATATTCAATAAAATAGCCTGTCGCTCCGCTCGTCGTCATCTTCGACATCACATACAACGCAACGTCTTTTGCCGTAACCCCTTTACCCAATACGCCTTCTATACAAATACGCATCGTTTTCGGTTTTTGCTGCAGAATACATTGCGAAGCAAGTACCATCTCTACCTCACTTGTTCCTATTCCAAACGCTACAGCTCCCATAGCGCCATGTGTAGATGTGTGGCTATCACCACAAACAATCGTCATACCCGGAAGAGTAAGGCCTCTTTCCGGCCCTACAACATGGATAATACCATTCTTAGGATGCATCATACCGAAATACGCAAGGCCAAAATCTCCGGCATTTTTTTCCAGTGCATCCACCTGCGCTTTTGAAACCGGATCTTCAATCGGTTTATTCTGATCATGCGTAGGAGTATTATGATCAGGCATACAGAAAATACGCTCCGGACGCAAAGGTTTCAACCCCCGTTCACGAAGCCCGGCAAAAGCCTGTGGACTTGTTACTTCATGACAGTAAAGCCTGTCGATATACAACTGCGTGGGTCCGTCTTCTACCATTGCCACGACATGCGAATCCCATATCTTATCAAATAATGTCCTCATATATTCTTAATTATAATTTTATACTGATTTACAAATATAACTGCAAATCTTTATTTTACAAATTTATTGATCGCATCTATAAACGCTTCCACCGATGCCGCAATAATATCCGTGTTCGCTGCAAAACCATAATAAACATTTCCATCGTATGCAACCTGCATGTGTACTTTTCCCATATCATCACTGCCTTTACTGATTGCCTGAATCAAAAATTCCTGAATCGTCATCTGACGGTGAATAATCATTTTAACTGCCTTGATTGCCGCATCGACAGGCCCATTGCCTGAGGCGGCCGCCTCAAATTTTTCTCCCGCGATATTCAGACAGACACTTGCCACAGAACGTACACCCACTCCCGACGTAACCTGGAGATACTCCAGTTTAATGCGATGCGTCGCTTTGCGTCCGTCACCGACAAGCATCAGGATGTCATCATCGCCGATATCTTTCTTACGGTCTGCCAGCTTCAGAAAATCTTCGTAGATACTATCTAACCTTTCCTGCGCCAATTCAACACCCAATATCTGCAAACGGTGTTTCAAGGCTGCGCGTCCGCTACGTGCCGTCAGGACAATCGAGTTATCATCAATACCAACATCCTTCGGATCCATGATTTCATACGTCTGAACATTTTTCAACACGCCGTCCTGATGAATTCCGGAAGAATGAGCAAACGCGTTACGCCCGACAATTGCCTTATTCGGCTGAACCGGCATATTCATCAAACTTGAAACCATACGGCTCGTTGAATATATTTTCTGAGTATTTATATTCGTTTCTATACCGAGCCCCTTGTGGCATTTAAGAATCATTGTGACCTCCTCTAAAGAAGTATTTCCCGCGCGCTCTCCGATTCCATTGATCGTAACCTCCGCCTGACGGGCGCCGTTTGCTATACCCGCAATCGTATTCGCCGTAGCCATACCCAGGTCATTATGACAGTGCGTAGAAAGAATCGCTTTGTCAATACCACTCACATGTTCCATCAGGTATTTGATCTTTTCGCCGAACTCCGAAGGCAGGCAATATCCTGTAGTATCGGGGATATTTACAACGGTCGCGCCGGCTTTTATCACCGCTTCGACCACACGCGCCAAATATTCGTTATCCGTACGCCCTGCATCCTCACAGTAAAACTCAACATCCTCTACATACTTCTTCGCATATCGGGTTGCTGCTACCGCACGCTCAAGTATTTCTTCCTGTGTAGAACCAAACTTATACTTAATATGATATTCCGATGTTCCGATACCGGTATGTATACGTTTGTGTTTCGCATACTGAAGGGCTTCTGCCGCCACATCAATGTCTTTTTCCACACCACGCGTCAATGCGCAAATTGTAGGCCAGGTAACGGCCTTCGATATCTCAACAACCGAATTGAAATCACCGGGACTCGAAACGGGGAATCCGGCTTCAATAATATCCACCCCCAACTCTTCGAGCGCTTTGGCAACTTCTATTTTTTCTACCGTATTAAGCTGACATCCGGGAACCTGCTCCCCATCACGCAAAGTTGTGTCAAAAATAAATAATCTGTCCATATCTGTCTATTTTCAATTAAAATTTATTGTTCATGCGAATCAGTAGTTGAAAACCTAACGAATCGCAAGATGTTTAAAATATTTATTATCAACAAAATAAATGCATTAACATTTGTTCAATCCCCTAGGAATCATTAACTTAGAAGAA
>JAITVS010000045.1 GCA_031285685.1 Tannerella sp. | reverse complement strand
GAAATGGAAAAACAAAAAGAATCGTTCGGCGGACTGACTGCCGCCCTTATCATATCGGTATTTGCCATTGTTGCTGTGTTGATATTGGCTTTCAAAGGTATTCGTGGAACGATTGTCGTGGCTTCGGCTATTCCGTTGGGAATATTCGGTTCCGCTGTTGCTCTGTGGATATTCGGATATACATTTTCGTTTACGGCATTTATCGGAATTGTTACCCTGATTGGACTGGAAGTCAAGAATACCATCATCATTGTTGATTTCACCAACCAAATGCGGGCATTGGGACACGAGAAAGACAAAGCCATTGAATTAGCCAACGAAGAACGTTTTACGCCAATTTTTCTTACAACGCTTACGGCCGTGTTTGCACTTATCCCGTTAGTCATCGAAAAATCAGCTTTCTTTTCACCGTTAGCGTTGGTTATTATCGGCGGATTGCTAAGTTCATTGTTCCTCACTCGTTTTGTTGAACCTGTATTGTATAAGATGATAATGAAATAAACAAGTCCGGTGTAACTTAATCAGCCTAGAGCGCCCCGATTTTAAATCGGAGAGATTACAGGTTCGAATCCTGTCGAAAGCGTTAACAGGCGTATTTGCTTTGTGAGCTACCCCAAAAACATGGAAAGGAATAAAAGCGGAATTGTAGGAACAAATTTATTCATGGGATAGTGCCGGTACATTCGGCGACGTACCGCTTACACAGATCTTATATATACTTTTGTGCCATCCCCGGGTTAATTTGAGATAGTAAATTTTAAAATCTTCTCATTCCGCAATATCCACACAATACATTTTAGTACTGTCGGACGATGCGTAAATAATCTGCATGTTCCCGGATGCGTCCTTTTCCCATTTGAAAATCCGAAGGCTGTCGCCGAGAGTTTCGGGTGCAAACCAATCATTTTGTGAAAAAGGTTCGGGATAAAAGCCATGGGTCACCCGAATGTCCGCGCAGTATGGGTGTTGTTGCAAGATGCGCTCCAACTCTTCGGGGCAGGTTTCCGCTTCCAACCAAATGGCGTAATCAATTGCAGGGACTTCCTGGTCTTGCACCCGGATTACTTTCACACAGCCGCAACACGGTTCCCTGAACAGGGCACGGTAAATCTCATCGCCAGTACGAGAGCGGAACAATCCTGCCACCTTATCAAGCGATTTGTTTGCCGTGAGATATACCGCGCGCGATACGGTGCCGCCGCACAAAAGGAGTACAACCAGCGAACCCACAACAATGCTTTTTCTTTTTCGCAAAAGCCCCGCAATCAACGTGGCTGCGAAGCCGAGGAAAAGCAAGCCGGAAATGATTATCCAGAGATGTATTTCTTTCATCTTTCATTACTGTATTTGGCGTAATTTTCCGAACCATTCTCAAATAAGAAGCTCAATTTGTAATTTAAAATTTCATTGTGCTTGTCATACAGCTTTTCTTTGTCTGTGTAGGGGTATAATTTCACAGTCGGACCAGCCTGTTCAATATTTGCTATATAATTCAAAAATTCATATATTGTCACAATCACAGCCTTATTACAAATTACAATTTTACCCTCACGGAGCCCTATGGCAGAGAATTTCAAGTAACTCTCACCTTTAATGTGTTTACCATTAAAGCTGATATTGATATAGCACACGTCGTAGAGGCCTTCGCCCAGCATATCGTCGAAATAAAGCTGTGTCGTAAAAAAACAATGTGTGTTGTGCATGAATGACTGATGAACAGAAAATTGTTATGATTATTAAACAGACTTTTTTCATGATCAGCAAGTTTAGTTTTTATTTTTCTACCAGGGTTTTAATATTAATACATCGTCCTTCATCAATTTTATTGTCAAATTGTTTCATTCCGACCTTTTTGAAGAACGCTTTTAATAATTCATACTTTCCTTTGCAAAATACACCTATATTATCGTCGGGAAAGTTAGGTTCAACGTTTGTTTCAATGAAATCAACCAGTATATGAGCAATAACTTTATTGCCACTTATAAAAAGAATAGCATGTTGCATGTGTAAACACCCGCAAATCGAGTGGGATTGTATTATGACCTTCGTCTTTTTTGAATAGTTGTAATTATACATAATATCTGTCAACCTGTTAATTTGTCTTCCGGATAATGTGAACTCTTCTGTAACCATTGATTTGTTTAGCAGACTATCTTTTACCAACATTATATCTTCATATGACATCGATAAGGATATGATTTTTACCGAGTCTGCTTTGCAGAAAGGGAAAATATCACACCGCTCTTTTGCTGTTAACTTTCCATTATGATAGCATCTTTGGTCGGTTTCTTTAGCATTGAAAAATGGCGGTGGCGGGATAGTATCATTATTTTTGGGCTAACGCCCAATCGGGTCACGCAGGGGAATTTCACCCCCACGTTCCCACGGAACCGTACGTGACAGTCTCCCGTCATACGGCTCTTCATGTTATTAAACCACCGAAAGTTAATCAAGGCACCAACGTGCCATCGCTCGCTTTTCGGGGCAGATATCGTATCTTCGTTGATAAAATCATACTCGTTATCAATTAGCATTTTTAGATAGATGTCAAAACTGTCCGCAATTACTTTAAACTCATCTGGGTCATGCAAGAACCTTATTACTTGTCCTGCTTTTCCGTTTGTAGAGGGACTAAAATCTATAAATAGTTGCGAAGTCCCGCCATTATTCATACAATCGGAAAAATGAAGCCATTTCACTGCATCCACTTTATTCGTAATTTTTTTATCTATTTCTACTTCTTCAAATTTCCTTTCGATATAATCCGAATAGTAACTTATTGCAATATTCTGATTTTCAACAATTTCTTTAGAAGACAAAATATAATATGGATATTTTTCGACATCTGAGCCGAGGAAGTAAAAAGCGATTTCCTCTTCTGCATACTCTCTCCAATATGTTCCATCTACATATTCAAGTAGGTTAATCAATGTTTCGGGAATATCCGGATATAACTTTTTAAGTTTTGAAATGTCCTCTTTGCTTGCTCCATGTTTAATTTTCTCGAAATGTTCCCAAGATTCTTTTCCATTGTTGTCAAAATACGCTTTTTTGAGTCCGGCTATATATTTCTCTGCTGTGTTCATTTCTTTATGTTTTAAATCAGATTTTCAAAATAAAATATTTT
>JAITVS010000005.1 GCA_031285685.1 Tannerella sp. | reverse complement strand
CCCAAAGTCATATTGTCTTTCACCCGGTAATCGTAGTTGAAACGGCCGGTATAGCGGGTGTAGTCGTTCTTGATCTGCAAGCCCTTTTCGTCCATGATGCCTATCGAAGCAAAGAAATTTGATTTTTCGCCGTTTCCGGTAAACGAAAGATTATAGTTCTGCACCTGTGATGTGCGCAATACGATGTCCCACCAGTCTGTATTCGGAAACTTAACGGGATCGATCATTCCCAGAGCCATCCATTGATCGATGGTGCCTTTGTCAAAACCTTGGCTTGCTTCGGAAGTACTTACGGCGCTGCTGTTACGGTGAACGGTTAACGCGCGGGGATAATCGGGCATAAATTCGTATGCTTTGGTGGGAACGCCCCAACTGACGGAGCCCGAAAGATTCACCGATGTTTTTTCCGCTCCCTTGCCGGTGCGCGTGGTAATCAGGATAACACCGTTTGCGGCACGCGAACCGTACACAGCCGACGAGGCAGCATCCTTCAATACCGATATATTTTCTATATCGTTCATATTTATGCGGTTGATGTCCACATCGGGCATCCCGTCCACCACAATCAACGGATCGGCGTTATTTATCGTACCCATCCCGCGAATGGTCAACGAGACATCATTGCCGCCCGCCATACCGCTATTCTGGCTTACCGCCAAACCGGGCAAAATCCCCTGCAAGCCCACGGACACATTCGACAGGGTACGGCCCGAAAGCGTTTCATCCACTTTCACCGCCGCAACCGAACCGGTTAAATTCACTTTCTTCTGTGTGCCGTAGCCTATCACCACCACTTCTTCAATATGCCTGGCGTCTTCGCTCAGCTCGATGTCGATCGCGCGTTGCGTGCCCACCGGCATCTCGACCGTGGTATAACCCACGAAAGAGTATACCAGCACGGCATCCGTATTAGGCGCTACGATTTGATATTTCCCGTTAATGTCCGTAACCACGCCGGTAGTGGTTCCTTTCACCACAACATTGACGCCCGGCAGCGGCTCTCCTTTTTCGATAACCGTACCGGTAACGGTAATACCCTGCAATAATTCGACAGGAGATATAACAATCAGGTTATTGCCCAAAAACCGGAAAGTGCTTCCCGTGCCCTGCAACAACGTCTTCAAGGTTTCTTCGATGGTCGAATTTTGGAAATCGAAACTGACATTAAAGTTGTTGATGGTTTCGTCCCGATACACAAATTTTACTTGAGCTTCCTGTTCAACCCAGACAAGCGCAGTTTTCAGCGAAACGTTTTCTCCTTTCATGGTTACGGTGCTCTGCGAAAAACCGGTTGCATACAATGTCAGCAGATTGCATAAAATCAGTAATATTGTCGCTTTCATAATTTTTGATTTTATCCGGCAATAAATAAACGCCTTTAAAAATAATTTCATATTTTTACACGATTAAATTGTTGGTTAACTAATGCATTGACTCACAATTTTTCCCAACGGGGAGTGGTGCGAACACTTCCCGTTTTTTTACTCTTTCCTGATTGCTATCTCATTGCGTTCTTCCTTTTCTGTAATTATTGAATATTGACCTTTAAATTATTTGAAAACGATTTTATTCTTTTCGATTTTGTAGATAAAAGGCGTTGTCATTTGCAACGAATGTATCACCTGTTCGATGTTCTCAGTATCGTAGCGTCCCGATAAACGTGCTTTTCGCAAGCCGGCATTGTGAATTTCGATTTTCACGTTGAACCAGCGTTCCAACCGGACGGCTATTTGCTCGAACGGTTCGGCATCGAACACCAACCGGTTTTCTACCCAACCCGTAGACACATCCGGTTTAGGCTCGGTGCCGACAATCATTCGGGCGTGTTCTTTGGCTGTTTCGGTAACCGGTTGTGCAGGCGCCGATTTTGTGTATGTCGCTTTTTCGCCCGGATTCAGTTCTACAATCGGGTTTATTTGATCTTTTTTAAGAATTTCCACCGATCCGTTCACCAAAACGGTTTCAATGCGTTGCTCCTCGGGATAGGCCTTCACATTAAATTCCGTTCCCAACGCTTTGATGCTGACATCGGATGCGTGTACCAGAAAAGGATGCAGCGAGTCGGAACGGACAATAAAATAGCCTTCTCCGGTGAGCGTTACACTCCGTTCGCGATCAAATACGGACGGATAGGACAATTTGCTGCCCGAATTGAGAAAAACCACAGAACTGTCGGGAAGCACGATGCGGGTTTTCGAGCCGTAGGTTACCGATACTTCATTGATTCCGTTCGCTTGGGCAATAAATACGGGTGGAATTTTTGCTTCGGGCGTGTCTTCGCTGCGGAACCAATACCACGACAAAACTATCGCAACCACGAAGACGGCCGCATAACGCATGAATGCTCGTAAGAATCGAACAGCCCCGGCGGTTTCGTCTTTTGCCGGCAAGCGTTTTTCCCTTCCGGTATGCCCCGTTTTTTCATCCAATCGTTTGCGGATTTGCTCCGGATCGATCGAAATTTCGTTTTGCCCTTCCGCCGATTTCCATAAGTCGGTCAACCATAATTCGATTTCTCCTTCGGCTTCCGCGGAAGCAAAAAGCCGCTGCAATTCCTGCAATTCTTCGGGTGGCAACTTGTCGTCCAAAAGTTTTTGGATCAGTAATGTTGTATGTGCGTGATTGTTCATGGCATTATATAATTAACATGAGTTTACTTTTTCCGTGACAGGGAAAGCATTTTTTTATATTTTCTTGAAATATTGTTTATAAGAAGCAGAAAATGAATACAGTAATTTTTCGGAATGTTTCGCGCAAAGTATTCAAACTTCGGCGGATGGAGGTGTCGACTGTGTTTTCGGATATTCCGAGTTTTTCGGCGATATCCTTGTATGTAAGTTGATAAATGCGGCTCATCACGAAGATTTCTCGTTGTCGATCGGGAAGTTGGCGAATGGCGTTTTTCATTTTTGTCTTCAATCCGGGAATAAAATCGTCATATTCTTCCGGGATTTCCGATGAATTATCGGGCTGTTGCAAATATTTTTCCATAAAAACTCTTTGTGCAACTTTTTGTCTGATGGCATTGTATATTTGGTATTTGGCAATGGAAAATAAGTAGGAAGGAAAGGAATACTGCGTATCGACTTTATGCCGATTTTCCCAAACCGCCATGAATACGTTTTGCACGATTTCCTCCGCATCTTCTCTTAATAAACTTTTACAACAAAATGCATATACTTGCTTGCAATACATCGTAAAAATATCCGAAAAAGCGTCATAATCCGATGCTTTCAGCAGTACGACCAATTCCGAAATATCCCGTCCTTTTTTCACGATGCTTGCAACACACTCTATTTTATCGATACAAAAATAACTTTTTTTGTCGATTTTACACTTTGATTTTGAAGAACAATCTTTGATCAATAATTGTTCGTTGCATTAATTTGTATTCTTTATTTCACAAATATTACTGATGCATTAATTTGTTAATTCATTTAATCAAAGTGATTATGTGTTTTTAATTTACTGATTTCGTTTGATTTGAGATTTAACATTATGAAGTCAATGGAGAAAACAACCATGGAAATACTCGTTTTTATAATCAAATCATAAAATCAAAAATAATCATTATATCTCTTAATATATGCAATTTACAAGAGAAGATGAAAAAAATAATACATCACTACTATTTTTCCATGATTTGTCAAAAATGTGAAAAAAGGGGATTTATGCCATGAGTGGTCTGAATAATGTAATTATCTGTTATACAAGTATAAAACAGGTATTTTTTATCGAAATTCCGTCAGGGATATTTCGCCCGGTAGAAAAATCAGATACGATACCGGTTGCATTCCGCATGGAATGCAACCCTGTTTGCTTATCATTTGGCTACCCGGCGATACAATCCTGATGGATTGTTATTTGCAAATAATTATATCACAGAAATTTATAATATTCAGACCATCACTGGGATTTATGCTCCCCTTTTTCTTATGTCGTATTTAAAAATTTGGTGGTGTTTTCCAAAGTATACTAAATTATATATGTCCATAATTGATATAAAAGAAAGCCTGGTCAAAAGTTTTGAAATGGTTTATCATCTTTTTTATTTCGACAGGCTCAATAACCATGAAAACAGCATGTTATTCTGAACGCTCGCCTGATACGATACCTCAGCCTGCAATTATTATCTTCCATACCAACCGTATTTATCTTTCCAAAAATATGGTTGTCTGCTTCAAAATCTGTGCAGAAACTTTTCCGGTCATCGGTGCAGATTCCTGTGAAGGTAATGCCCGGTTCAGGTAACTTTTTTCATAATAACCTGGCTGTTTTAAGATTACGCTTACCTCAAACGTATGCCACTATTTCTCCGCTTACACGATCATATGCACAGATGAGCCTATACCTTATTGGATTTCTTTTCTACATAAGTCCAAAATTCATCTACTTCCAATGATTCATAATGGTTGACAGTTTTTGTATGATAATATCATATTGCTTTGTATCGGCTATTGCCCTTGCCAATTGTTTGGCGACATCTGTATTCCGCAAATATTTTACTGCATAGTTCGTTCCGAATACAATAAAACTATAAGCACCTCCTTGTTTAAGACTGAAAGAAACATCCCCATTTTCTTCAAACCCTTTAAGCATATCATATACACAATCAAATGAGTTTTGGTCAAGCGTGCCGTTAAATGATGATTGAGTTCGTCAGACCTGACAGCGTTGGAACAGAACCAAACCGGCCCTGTCAGCAGCTTCGCAGCCTGACAGGATAAAATCTGGTGCGTAACATCAGTTATTGATATTTAATTAAACTATCAAAGTAAGGAGTAGAACCATCATAACTTCCCAAGTCTTGTCCTGATTTCCAATCTCCCCCCGTTGAGCGGCAATTGCAAATTGCCTGATGTTCCGAGCGGCATTACAAATGATCGCTCAACGGGAGATTGATGGAGTATTTGGTGGAAAAAACGAACTCGCCGCCATCATAGTACAAGCGCCCCATGATGACGGACGGGTTCGTTTTTTTGGAACGAAGGTTGTACCGGACGGAGGCCATAGGTTATAATATTTTATTCCAAAATTACAGATATTTCTTTGTTGCGAAAATCAATCCTGCCATGATGTTAATTTGCCGTTCTCAAAATATAAATACGAGCCGGAATATACCCATTGTTCGTGTGCTCCCCATGAGCCGACTGTTCTGTTTATATCATTCGGTTTCCCCCATGATTCGATACACATCGCTTTTGTCATTCCTAACCAAATCTCACCAGCCATGATTTTTTTTGCATTTCCCGCACCAAATTTCTTTGTCAATTCCCCGGTGCGACGTTTTATGTCTTCATTATGCTTTTTATCATAATCGGCAATTCTTTCCTTTGTGATAGTCTGGTACTCGCTATTCAACTTTTTGTGTTCTTCAATAGGTATATAATTAAAGTCATACACCATAAATTTGATATGTTCTATGGAATCTATTAATATTATTGTGTAATCTTCACGATGGATTATTCCTACAGAACTTGAATCCAATTTATACTCTATATTCTTTTCTGTAATATTGGTAACTTTATATAGCATAGACGGCGTGGGGTTCCTTACTTGGCTTATATCATCTACAAATAAACTTCCTGCTTGTATTTTAGTTTTCTCAATAACGCGAAATTTACCTCTAAGGCTGTCTAAGAATTGCTGTTCATCTTTTATCTGCGAGTAACACACCGCACACGCTATCATCAATAAAACTGATGTTAAAACTATCTTTTTCATTGCTTTAAATTTTTTAAAACTAAGGTTTTTATAAATTAGGATCATGATTGTCTGCTTCACCGGTATCAATGTCATTTTCCTTAAAATATCTGTCTCGGATTAATACGCTCAACAGCCTTGTTATTGACATAAGCGGAATGCCGG
>JAITVS010000397.1 GCA_031285685.1 Tannerella sp. | reverse complement strand
TATTGGTCTATCCGGCTTATCTTGATGGCGAACAGTTCGGTAAGTTGGCTCCTGAAATAAAAATATCCCCTCAGACTCCTCCGACCATGCTGGTGCAATCGGAAGACGATAAATCCTATATTAACAGCAGTCTTTTTTATTATTATGCCCTAAAGGAAGTTGGGGTGCCGGCCGTAATGCACCTTTACAGTGATGGCGGACATGGTTACGGAATGCGTGATACCCAGGCGACGGTCAATGAGTGGCCTGATCGCGCCGAGACTTGGATGCGTTCTCTCGGAGTGATAGAATAAACAACAATTAACATAGTCTCTGTATATTGTATCGTTATTTTTTGTAACTTTGTAACCGAATTGACGTGGACAGATTTGGACTGCTTGCAACCACAGGAAAAAATGCTAAAATGATTTCAGTTCCTTTTTCTTGCCGTCCGGCATAAGTTTTTTCAACGTTGGTTCATTACTTATATGTTTAACTTATAAATGATAAGGTAATGAGTTATCTATTTACTTCAGAATCGGTGTCGGAGGGACACCCTGACAAAGTCGCCGATCAGATATCGGATGCTTTACTGGATGCCTTTCTGGCCCAGGACCAAAACTCCAAAGTTGCATGTGAAACACTGGTTACTACCGGACAGGTAGTTGTTGCCGGTGAGGTTAAGTCGGACGCCTATGTGGATGTCCAGGATACGGTGCGCCGGGTAATTGAAAAGATCGGCTATACGAAAAGCGAATATCAGTTTGAGGCAAAATCGTGTGGTGTTCTTTCTGCTATTCATGAACAGAGTCCGGATATCAACCGTGGCGTCGAAAGGCAGAACCCTTACGATCAGGGCGCCGGTGACCAGGGAATGATGTTTGGTTATGCGACAAATGAAACGGAGAATTATATGCCGCTGGCTCTTGATCTGGCGCATAGTTTATTAAAAGAACTTGCCGTCATACGCAAGAAAGAGATTGAAAAGATGCCGTATCTTCGTCCTGATGCGAAGAGTCAGGTGACAATCGAATATGATGATAACGGAACGCCGTTGCGCATCGATACGATTGTCATATCTACCCAGCATGATGAATTTATTGTACCGGAAAACGGCTTGTCACAGTCAGAGGCTGACCAGATGATGCAGGATAAGATTGCCGAAGACATGAAGAATATTCTTATACCGCGTGTTAAGGCGCAATATCCTCCTAAGGTTCAGGCTTTGTTTGACGATCGCATTACTTACTATGTAAACCCGACGGGCAAATTCGTGATCGGTGGCCCTCATGGTGATACCGGCCTTACGGGACGTAAGATCATCGTTGATACCTATGGCGGCAAAGGAGCGCATGGCGGTGGCGCTTTTTCGGGCAAAGATCCTTCGAAAGTAGACCGTTCGGCAGCCTATGCTTCGCGTCATATTGCGAAAAACCTGGTAGCAGCAGGTGTGGCCGATGAGATCCTTGTTCAGGTGTCGTATGCTATCGGCATTGCGAAGCCGATGAATATCTTTGTCAATACTTTCGGGCGCGCTAAAGTAAACATGTCGGATGGGGAGATTGCCGATAAGATTGCCACAGTATTCGATATGCGTCCGAAAGCGATTGAGGAACGTCTGAAATTGCGTAACCCGATCTATCTGGAAACGGCTTCATACGGCCACATGGGACATACCCCGAAATTTGTCAAGAAAACATTTATATCACGTTACACAGAGCCTGTCGTAACAGAGGTAGAATTATTTACCTGGGAAAAGCTGGACTATACCGGTAAAGTAAAAGAAGCCTTCGGGTTATAATTATAGATTCCGATTTTGCCCGAAGGGGCTTATAAAAAAAAGCAATCGTCGTAAGGCGGTTGCTTTTTTTGCTGAAAATTCATGTAGTATTATCGTAACATTCATTGTATTGTTATGTGGAAAATAGTTTTTAATTTGATATATTTATTAATCATGTATATATTTGTGAAATGAATTTATTATTATATATTTTTGTGTATTTTATTAAATTCTAATAACATGTTATTAATCAAAAGTATTGTTCAATTTAAAAATTAATTTTATGAAAGAAAAAAATTTACTTTTAAGTTTAGTATTAATGTTTGCCGTAAGTAGTTATGGGCAAAGTGGGCAGGATGGAAACGTCTCGTGGAGTATTACAAATGATACTCTTCTTACTATTTCAGGGGTCGGAGAAATGATGAATTATGAATCTTCTGATGACGCACCATGGTCTCCTTATCGCTCAAATATAAAAAAAATTGTGATAGAGGAAGGTATCACTACAATTGGAAAAGCTTCTTTTCCTAGATTTAGCATACTTACTAATGTGATAATTCCGAATAGTGTTGTTCAAATATACTCTGGAACCTTTAGTCAATGTTCGAATTTGACAGAAATCGAGATACCTGATAATGTAAATAGCATTGGCGAATTTGCTTTTTATTTGTGTTCACGTTTAAAAAGTATAAAAATTCCAAATAGTGTAGTGACTATTGGAGCAAATGCTTTTGTTAGCTGTCAAAGTTTAATAGATATAAAACTACCTAGCCATATGACAATTATTTCTAATGGTCTATTTTCTGGATGTGCCAGTATTAAAACTTTCGAGATCCCAGACAGTGTTGTGACTATAGGAAATGGGGCTTTTTATACTTGTTATACTATGAAAAGCATTAAAATGTCAGATCATGTGGTAAGTATTGGCTCTGATGCATTTTATTATTGTAGACGTATAACTAGTATAAAAATTCCAAAGAGTGTGATGAGTATTGGAGAGGGTGCTTTCGGTGCTTTAATTGATTTAGATACTATAGATCTTTATTGGGATGCTCCATTGTCAATAAATAAAAGCGTATTTGGTGGGACCAATATATCTCTAGTAACTATAATAGTTCCAACTGGAACAAAAACTCTTTATGAAGCAGCACCTGTTTGGCAAGATTTTGGTACAATCATAGAAAGAGCGCCGGAAGTACCTGTGACTTCTGTATCCATTTCTCCTAAATCTGCCACGTTGATGGCGGGTGGTACATTGCAATTGGTGGCAACGGTCAGTCCTTCAAATGCTACTAATCAAAATGTGACATGGTCGTCAAGCAATGACGCAGTTGCAACTGTGGACGCTACAGGCAAGGTTACTGCTATTGGAGCCGGTTCGGCTATAATCACAGCAACAACTGTTGATGGTGGAAAGACTGCAACATTCAGTACTACCGTATTTGAAATTGCCGTTACCTCTGTTACTTTAAATACTTCTGCTGATTCGGTCTTTATTGGCGGCTCACTACAACTTACGGCTACCATTAATCCGTTGTTTGCTTCCAATAAGAATGTTACCTGGTCGTCAAGTAATGACGCGGTCGCAACTGTGGATGCGACAGGTAATGTAACAGGAGTATCGGAAGGTACGGCAGTCATTACGGTTACGACAAATAATGGAAAAACGGCTACATGTACTGTAACGGTTTATCAGTTGATGAACTATGTGACGATAGAAATACCGATTGGTGATACGGGCGAATCGATTGTATTTGATATAGAGCGTGTAGCCGGGAGTGATGAGGTGAACTCGTTTGTGATGGGATTCCCTGAAGGTTTTGACATTGATCCGGGAAGTGTGATATTGATCGAATCCTTATCGGAAGGATTGGTACTTACCGTTACTCCATTAGGATATAACGTGTGGATGTTTGAAGTCAGCGCTCCGTCTACATTTTCACTCCGTTCGGCAATGAAGTTCAGCCGGATCACTAATATTACTTATCGAATTACCGGAAGTATGGCTGATACTCATGAAATAATCCAGTGTAATACGAGCTTGAGTTCGGTTTACAGTACGGATGTTCCGGCGTATGAATTGGTTCCGAAAGTTGGAGCTAAGGCAGGTGAAACGGCTAACAACCCGATCGATGCAGATCGTAGAATTATTTCAATGGCGAACGGACTATTGACTGTTGATACTCCTGATAATGAAATGGTGAGGGTTTATAGCGTCGTCGGAACATTGGTTTATACAGCCGAAAAAATGGACGGAAAAGCGATTTATCAGGTGTCAAATCTTCCGAACGGAATCTATGTGGTAACTGGTAGTAAAGGCTGGAATGCGAAGGTATTGAAGAAATAAAGTTAAATATTGACTATACAAAAAAAGCAGGTATCTCACGATAGCTGCTTTTTTGTTTACCGGTTACCCGGTAAATAATATTGTAATAATGAATAATGAAACCAAATTTATGGAATTACTTCCTGAACACATCTTGCATCTATGTTCAGCGTTGATTTAAGTATATGGGGGGTATTTCCTGATCCTCCCATATTATTGGTGCTGCCATAGATCGTATATGCATTCGTGTATTGACCGCTATTATAAGTTGTCGATGCTTCTGTTGCACTCCAGTAGTAATTATCGGAAAGTAATTCGAAACTGCTGTTTTCATTTTTTATTTCGTGCTGCAATATCCATATTGCCTGGAGTTCGCGCTGTGTTGGTAAGCGCCATCCGCCTCCATTTACCGCCGTGCATTCATCTACTGATTCTTGCCATGCTATATTGGTATATGTAATATGATTTTTTAGATCTATATTATCTATACGAAGTTTTTTGAATACCGTTTTATTGTTGTTGGAATTCTCGTCTCCTGTACCATTATTCCCCTTGGGGTTTGAAGTATATGCTCCTGTAGGTAGGCCTGCAGAGAAATCTATCACAGCAAATCCGGATCCATCAGTTGATACCATGCCGGGGGTCTGTGTAGAGTTGTTTATGTCGCGTACGCAACGTGCCCAATATTTTTGGCTTTTGTTATAGTGACCGACATTACCGAATCTGAAGTCCATATATTGCGCTTGTATTGCATAACCATGATTATCTGTTGAACTCCAATAGATGTCTTTTGTGGAAAAGTTTGAAAAGGTGGTATCCATTCCATGAAAAGATATCCACATACCCATCAACTGAGCTTGCGCAGGTAAGTACCATTTTAGTTCGGAACCAATACTGGAAGCTCCTGAAATTCTATTTTTTTGCGCACAATAATTGATAGCCTGATAGACTAAGTCACTGTAATTGAAATTGGTATATTTTGGATAGTCAAATACCGATGCGCTTGTTGCAGTATAACGTCCGTTGTATAGTGCGTTATTCGTAATAGTATCATTAATGGACGATGGTGCTGCATATATTGGTCTGGTGTTGAATTCGTAAAGTTGTTCAGCATATAGCATGCCGGAATATATGTTGCCATCAGCACTTGAGCCATTTGCGTATCCGAACCTTCCAACCGGAATTGCCGGAAGTTGGGAGATGTAGATTTTCTTTTCTACAGGATTGCTACTATTGCTGTTTACTAAAATGATACTTCCTGTTCGTGTGGCTCCTGACAGGTTTTCATCCAAATGCAGGAATAGGCGCGCAGCGGGGCCTGTATATGTTGTGGATACATCGGTTATACTATATAATTTCTTTGTTGATATTTGTAACCAATCGCCGGAGCCATTATCCATCACAACAGTCGCATCTGTAAATGTTTCTCCGCCTAAAATCGTATCTCCTACAATGAAATGGGCATCGTATGTATTTCTTGCGGGGAATGACAGGCATTTTACAATATTTCCGGCCTTGACGCATATTTTACCGCTGAAGTCGACAGCAGGGAATTCCGGAAAGTCGTTAAGGTTTAATTTAAATCCGAAACTTCCACAATGTTGTTTGTCTAACAATATCTGGCCGTCCTTAAATCCATCGGGAGCCAGTTCTGACTCTGCATCTTCTATTCCAACGGCATCAATTTCGAATCCGATTTGAGGATCATTAACAGAGTTGAATTGTTCATAATCAAAATAGATGGCCTGTGCATCCGTACAGAAGTTTATGGTTGCTTCTCCGTTACTGTCAAATACAATTTCGGAAGCATCCATGGTCAGGTATGTACCATAGACTGAGCCATCAACGTTTACATCATTCCATGGTTGTATATCCAATGTGATTAACGGATCCAGTCTTTGTCCGCGGACTTTTATGTCTAAAGTATAGATATAGTTCCTTAAAATGGCGTATTTAGTCATATTCGTATGCAACGTATATGTGAAATCAGCGGTTTTATTGCCTTCGCTTTGTGATTTTGTCGGGATGGTAATTTTGATTTTGGTTCCGTTGGTTTCGCTACTACCGTAGGAGTCACTACGTAAATTCTCATATAAATATAACGAGTCAATCTGGCCTCCATTAAATGTTCCGATATTGCCGTTGATAGGGCGTAATTTGTTTCCTGTTCGTTCGGAGTTGGTGGTGAAGTCCGTATCTAAAGGTGTATTCTCAAACCATGAAGTACTGTCCGGCGTTTTTGCTACTTCAACTTTTATGCCGCTGTAATCTATTTCTAAATCCGATGGCAGAACAACGCTGTTTTTTGATACGTTTATTCGTAGTTTGGCTACATTACGGACTACATGAACTTCTCCTTCATAATATACACCGGTGGAATTGTATCTTAGTTCCGTTTTTCCACTCATATAAAATAATGTATTAAAAGCTCCGGTTGGAATGGGGATCGTGTCATTTACTTTCACCGGCCCCCTTTTGTTGGCATAAACCTCTACGGTGAGCGTTCCGGTTGTTATATTGTCGACCTCATATCCTACCTTGACAATGGAATCACTGATTCTGGTGAGATCTGTTCCTCCGAACTTGCCTTGATGTATCGGAGTTGTTGATGTTCCCTGATATAAATTAATAAACAGGGAATCTATGCGATTTTCCAATGCGCTCGCATCTTCTCCCGCGTAAGTGGACATACTATTTTGGGGGATATGTATATTCAGGGATACTTCCTTAACATCTGTGGGAGGAGGTGGTGGTGGATCTACTTTATTATCATTACAAGACATGAGTGATATTGCACTCAGGAAAATTAATGCTATACGTTTCATTCTTAATGTATTTTCGTTAAAGTATGTTTCAAATTTTCGTACACTCTTTTTAAATAATTCATATTATTACAAATAAAAATTAAATAGATCGCTATACTATTAATTCATAATTCAGAATTGAAAGGCAAAGTTAAGTTTTGATAATGAAAAATGTTCTCTACAAGCCTATATACTTGAATGGTTTTCGTATCTACAATTCTGTTTTTTGGGGTCTCTACAAGTCTATACAAAATATTTATTTGTTACTGATAATCATCTGTTTTAATTGAAGTGCTGTTTTGCTCCTTCTGTTTTTCCTCTTCCATCTCTTTTGCCTTACGGAGCAGGTCGGAAGCAAATATAAATTCTTCCAATGCTTTGTTGTCTGAATTTATTACCTGCTCTTTGGTGCCTCCCCATTCTTTAATTCCTTCTTTGATAAAGATGATCGTTTCACCTATGTTCATCACCGAATTCATATCGTGTGTATTGATGACTGTTGTCATTTCATATTCTTTGGTGATACTATGTATCAGTTCGTCTATGATCAGTGATGTTTTCGGGTCCAATCCGGAATTAGGTTCGTCGCAGAACAGGTATTTCGGCTGCAATACGATCGCACGGGCTATAGCAGCTCTTTTCATCATTCCCCCGCTTATTTCCGAAGGATACAGATTATATGTATCTGCGGTTAATGCGACCCTTTCCAGGCACATCATAGCACGCTTTCTGCGTTCACGGACAGTGTCATGCGAAAACATATCCAACGGAAACATGACATTTTCAAGTACGGTCATGCTGTCGAACAAGGCAGAGCCCTGAAATAGTAATCCCATCTCACGTCGCAGGGCGAGCGTTTCCTTTTTGCTCATGCTTAATAGATTCCTGCCGTCAAAAAGAATTTCTCCGGATTCGGGAATCATGAGTCCGATTACATTTTTCAATAAAACCGTTTTGCCGGATCCGCTCCTTCCTATGATGAGATTCGTCTTGCCGGTTTCAAAAACGGTACTTATATCATGGATAACGTTTCTTCCGTCAAACGATTTGGTCAGTTTTTTTACTTCAATCATATCAGGTCAGCATTATATGGGTTAATATAACGTCGGCAAGCAATATCATGATGCTGCTCATCACAACGGAGTCTGTGCTTGCTTTTCCTACCATCAGGGAACCTCCTTTTACCACGTATCCGAAGTAGGATGATATGGATGAGATAATAAACGCATAAACTACGGACTTTATGATTGAATACCAGACATAGAACGGGTTAAAATAATATTGCAGTCCGAATTCGAAGGATGAAGGGGTCATACCTCCTCCCGTGTAGCTCGCGAAGATACCTCCCGCGATGCCGGTGACCATACTGAATATAACCAGTACGGGGATGAATAACATCAATCCCATAATCTTGGGCATTATTAGGAAATTTGCGGAATTGACGCCCATCATTTCCATCGCGTCAATTTGTTCGGTCACGCGCATTGTCCCTATTTCGGACGCGATATTACTGCCTACTTTGCCGGCAAGGATCAGGCACATGATGGAGGACGAAAACTCTAAAAGTATGATCTCACGTGTCGTATAACCGATCGTAAATTTAGGAATCAAAGGCGAACCGATGTTCAATGAGATCTGAATGGCGATTACGGTACCGATGAATACCGATATCACGACGACGATCCAGATGGAGTCGACCCCCAGTTTATAGATCTCCCTGATCAGTTGTTTGAAGAACATGCTCCACCGCGTAGGTATTGCAATGGCCTTCTTCATGAGAAGTACATATTCTCCTAATTGATGTAGCGCTTTTCTCATTTTTAAATTTTTGTTGTATAATTATATCTTGTTTTATCGGGAAAAGAACCGGACAATGTCGTTTCCGTTGGCAAATATAAGCAATGAAAATAAGAGGATCATACCCATGATTTGTGCATATTCAAGAAATTTATCTCCGGGCTTACGTCGTGTGATGACCTCATAGAGTAAGAACATCACATGTCCACCGTCAAGCGCGGGGATAGGAAGAATATTCATGAACGCAAGTATGATTGACAGAAATGCAGTACGTTCCCAGAATAAACGCCAGTTCCATGTCGCCGGGAAGAGGCTTCCGATGGCCCCGAATCCTCCGACACTTTTCGCTCCTTCTTTTGTGAATACATATTTCATATCGTTAACATATCCTTTCAGTGTATTGACACCTAACCGGATACCGGCAGGAAACGAACTGAAAAAATTATATTTAACCGTGACGGTCTCATAGATGTTTAGAGGGTTGGCCATTGCTATCCCAAGATGTCCTACCGTATCAACAGGGACATTCATCACCATCTGTTGTCCGTTACGCATAACCTCTATTTGTACCGTGCTTCCCTTGTTGGCGTATAATTCATTGACGACATCCGAGGCTACAACCGTGTTTATTCCGTTCACGCAGGTTATACGGTCGTTTTCTTTTAATCCCGCTTGAATAGCAGATGTGCTGTCTACTCTGGTGATGATTAATGGATAGCGGTAATAGGCAAAGCCTTCTTTGTCGCGTAGTAACCGTTGCATCATATCGTCGGGAATATTTATCTGAACTTCTTTTCCGTTACGGAGAACGGTTACTGTTTCTGATTCTACCACTTTGCGGAGGCAGTCTTCATTGAAACGTTCAAGAGTCATTGTGTCTGCTTTTAGCAGTATATCCCCGTCAACAAAGCCGATATTTTTAAACGTTTCACTGTATTCCATTCCATAAGTGACATTCTTTAACGGCAGGTAGGTGTCGCCCCAGTGCAATAAAACCATGGAGTAGATGAATAAGGCTAAAAGGAAATTGAAGATAACTCCCGCTGTCATGATAAGCAGGCGTTGTCCGGCCGGTTTTGAACGAAATTCGTAAGGTTTGGGAGGCTCGGCCATTTGTTCTTTGTCCATGGACTCATCGATCATTCCTGATATTTTGCAATAGCCGCCAAGAGGAAGCCATCCGATGCCGTATTCGGTATCGCTGTTTTTAGGTTTGAATTTGAATAGTGAAAACCAGGGGTCAAAGAAAAGATAAAATTTTTCAACACGCACCTTGAATAACCGTGCAAATATAAAATGCCCGAATTCATGCACGAGTACTAATATCGAGAGGCTTAAGATCAGTTGTAATGCTTTAATCAAGAATGTTTCCATATATTCAAATCAGTTTTTTTATTTTTATTTTTTTTAACAGCGTATCTTTGATTTTATATAAAAACGGTCAGCTGCCGGTTATCAGTTGTCCGGCAATATGCCGGGCTTCGGTGTCCGTATATACATAATCTTCATAAGAAGGTTTGGCAATAAACGAGACTTTTGCCATTGTCTGTTCAATGATATCACTCATTTGCAAAAATCCTGTTTTCCCTTTTAAGAAGGCATCGACCGCTATTTCATTTGCTGCGTTCAGGGTGCATGGCATATTGCCGCCTTTGTTTATAGCATCGAAAGCAAATGCCAGATTGCGGAACTTATCCGTATCCGGTTTTTCAAAGGTGAATGACCGGCAGGAAAAAAAGTCGAGTCTTTTAGACAGGCTTTTAAGACGTTCGGGATATGAAAAAGCATATGATATGGGCAATTTCATGTCCGGTATGCCCAATTGAGCCATAATCGCCCCGTCGTTGAATTGCACCATGGAATGGATGATCGATTGGGGGTGTACAACAATTTCTATCTGTTCCGGTTTTACGCCGAACAACCATTTGGCCTCAATCATTTCGAAGCCCTTGTTCATTAATGACGCCGAATCGATGGTCACTTTGGCGCCCATATTCCAGTTCGGATGTTTCAACGCCTGTTCTTTGGTGACGGTTTTAAGCTCTTCTTTCGTTTTGAAGAAAAAAGGACCTCCCGATGCCGTAAGAAGGATTTTTTCTATGGGGTTGCGCCATTCGCCGTTGAGGCATTGGAAAATAGCGGAATGTTCAGAGTCGACCGGTATGATGGGCGTTTGATTTTCATTAGCCAGATTTGTTATCAACTCACCTGCTACGACTAACGTTTCCTTATTGGCAAGGGCAATGGCCTTTTTGGCCTTAATGGCTTCTATTGTCGGACGAAGCCCTGAATACCCGACCATAGCCGTAAGCACCATGTCGATCGGGTCGGCTGTGACGACTTGGGCAATCGCATCCGCACCCGCCCATACTTTGATGGGTAAGTCTTCCAGCGCTTCTTTTACTTCCGGGTATTTTTTCTCATTTGCTATGACAACGGTATCAGGCATATATTTATGAGCCTGTTCAATCAGCAACTCGGCATTGTTATTAGCTGTCAGGGCATATATTTCGAACAGGTCGCTGTGTTCGCTGATTACCTCCAGCGCCTGCGTACCTATGGAACCTGTAGAACCTAATATCGCCAATTGTCTTGCCATATGTATATTTCTCGGTTTTATTAATTTAGAAAGCAATATAATCTTCAGGGTTGACAGGGGCGCCTTTGTGCCATAGTTCAAAGTGAAGGTGCGGTCCGGTTGACAGTTTGCCTGTATTTCCGACGAGTGCGATAGCTTCACCGGCGACAACCCGGTCTCCGATTTCCTTTAAGAGTATATCGTTATGTTTATAGATTGAAATAAAATCGTTTTTATGCTGCAAAGATATAACATTTCCGTAATTAGGATCGAACCCCGTATAGATGACGGTCCCGTCAAGTGTCGCGATCACATTTTCCCTCAGGGCGGAAGTCAGGTCTATCCCGAAGTGTAGTTGATCGGGGTTGAAAGCGGCAGATATGATCCCGTTAAGGGGTTTGTAGAAAAATATTTCAGTTTGCGGAGGGTTAGGATTCAGTGCCGTGAGGTTGTATTTTTCTTCTTCCTCGAATCTCTTTATGTAAGCGGATTCCCTGTCGCTACGAGGGATGTCGTAGTCTACATTGATGTGTGATGCGGAATCGTTATTTTGTATAGAATCGATGCTTATATTTCCGGATAAGATGGCCGACAAATTATCTAGGTAACGGGACTGGATGGCTATTTTTTCTTCTAAGGAATCGGCCCTTAATGAGTTTTGCAGAATTTCTTTGCGTACTTCCACATCCAGGTATCCGGGCAGATAATTGCGTATCGGTGTCAGTATGATAATTGCGGAAGTAAGGGTGATCAGGATAAAAGCAAACAGACAAATATAAATAAAAACGGAAAGTTGTGACAAACGGAATGACCATACCTCTTCCAGCGTGGATTCGTTGAAAAATGAAAATTTGTATTTGAATCGAATACGCTTCCAGAATGATTTATTTTGTCGTTTTCTTCTCATTTCTATATTTCTAAAAATCCTTCCGGTAATGAAACTTCCATCGTTTTATGCTCCTGGTGCATTGCGGTAATAAGCGCTACGGGAATCAGGATTTCGTTTTCCTTATAATCAACTTTAAGCAGAATATTCAATGTGCTGTCGTCAACATCTATTACCTGTCCGATCTCTCCGGATTTATCATCTATAACCGTATATCCTGTGAGATGTTTCCAGTTAACCGTATCATTATCATGTGCTGAGAATATTTCCAACGGAACATATGCCGCTTTTCCTGTCAGTAATTTTACCTTATCTTCGGAATCAATATCTTCAAATTTAATAAGCGTGACCGCATTGCTTTTTTGCCTGTATGAATGGATAAAAAAAGGTACCCATATGCTATCCATGTTACACACAATATAGGGATTGCCGGAAATATCGGAAATATCATAGTCTGTTAAAAGTGAAATTTCACCTTTTATACCATGCGGCTTGGTAAATTGCCCTATTTTAAATAAGCCATCTTCTTTTATCATTATGGATCCTGCCTTGTTATGCATGCTCCGAGGTTGTTCAGGCGTTCGTCAATCCGCTGGTATCCTCTGTCTATCTGTTCAATATTATCGATGCGACTGGTTCCGGTGGCGCTCATAGCGGCAATCAGCAATGCTATGCCTGCACGTATATCCGGTGAAACCATCTTCGCGCACCGCAATCTTTGACGCCTTCCGTGCCCTATTACGGTTGCGCGGTGCGGATCACAGAGTATGATCTGAGCCCCCATGTCGATGAGTTTGTCTACGAAAAACAGGCGGCTTTCAAACATTTTCTGATGGATGAGCACACTGCCTTCTGCCTGTGTTGCAACAACAAGCAATACGCTCAACAGATCGGGAGTCAGTCCCGGCCAGGGCGCATCGGCGATTGTCATGATAGAGCCATCCATAAATGTTTCTATCTGATATTTATCCTGCGCGGGTACATAAATATCATCTTCCCGGTTTTCGAGCTTTATACCTAAACGACGGAATGCGGCGGGGATTATACCCAGTTTATTGTAAGCTGTATTTTTTATTGTTATTTCGGAGCCGGTCATGGCCGCCATGCCGATAAAGCTGCCGACCTCGATCATGTCAGGAAGCACGGTATGGCTGGTTCCGTGTAGTTCCCGTACTCCTTCGATGGAAATCAGGTTGGAACCTATACCGGATATTTTGGCGCCCATGTTGTTGAGCATCTCCGATAATTGCTGGATGTACGGTTCGCACGCCGCATTGTAGATTGTTGTTATCCCCTCCGCCAATACCGCTGCCATAATTATATTGGCCGTACCGGTCACCGAAGCTTCGTCAAGCAGCATATATGTGCCTTTTAGCTTTGAAGCGGTCATTTCACAGATATGATGTTTTACATCATGGTTAAATTCGGCTCCCAAAGCCTGAAATCCGATCAGATGGGTGTCAAGCCTGCGCCGTCCGATTTTGTCTCCTCCTATCTGCGGAAGTACGGCTTTTCCGAAGCGTCCGAGCATCGGGCCTACCATCAGGACGGATCCACGTAACGAGGCTGCTTTTCGGGCGTATTCCTCCGAATACATATAGTCGATATTCATTTCGTCGGCCTGAAATGAATAGGATTCGCCGGACAGGCGCTTTGTTTTAACTCCCATTTTTTGCAGCAGGTGTATGAGATTGCGAATATCGAGTATATCAGGAATATTATGTACTTCGATTCGCTCGGAAGTAAGCAGGGTGGCACAGATAATCTGCAGAGCTTCATTTTTTGCCCCCTGAGGGTAAATGTTGCCGCTTAATTTATGACCGCCTTCTATGATAAAAGAACTCATTTGCGTGAATGATTTTTTTTATTTTTTTTGTTATTTCGCTGGGGAGTCTCTATCAGGTCTGCCGCCTCGGCAAGCTTAAATGTTTCTTCATTACGTATGATTTTCCCTTCCGATAATTCGGTGAGATCTTTCAGTATTTTACGATCGTCGACAGAATCTTTATTCCATATCAGAAACGATTTTTTCATCTGATTGGCTATCAAGTGAACCAATGCTTCCTTTTCGTCACCTTCTTCCAGCTCCGTTGCTTTATTTATAAGGCGTTCGAGCGTTTCTCCATAATGACGGTATATTATTTCATTGTCGTTGTACGAAACATGGGGCGGACGATTATACAGGTTTTCTTTTTTCAGAATTTCGTAAGGATAATCAACATCAAGTTTAAAATCCGACATGATAGCCAGATGATCCCATAATATATGTTTAAAATCATTCACATCCCGTAAATGAGGAAACATATTTCCCATAATGCTGATAATCGTATTTGCGCAACGGTTACGTTCATTCCTGTTTTCTATCGTAAGACAATAATCGACCATGTTTTGAATATTACGTCCATACTCCGGCAGGGCAAGGCGTTTTGCGTTAGTGTTATACTTCATATACTATATTTTCGTCAATAATTTTTACGATGCAAAAATAGGTAATTATATTGACTTTTACTATATTTGCACTGCTAAAAATGAAAAAAACAGGGTGATGGAAAAAGTATATGTCGAAGGTGAAATAAATAACATAAGGGTGGGAATGTGCCAGATCAATCTTTCGGATACGATTGTGAAGAAGGAAGATGAGACATTTTTGGTGAAGAAAAACAGTCCGGTCATTTTATATGATACTTCCGGTCCGTATGGTGACCCTTCTTTTGAAACCGATTATAATACGGGCCTGCCGTGTGTTCGCGAGACATGGTATGCCCGCCGTAAAGATATTGTTCGCCAGACAGTCAGTGATGGTTCTGCGGCTAAAAAGGTGACATTTCGCGCCAGGGAAGGTAAGTGTATAACGCAAATGTATTATGCGAAAAAACGAATGATTTCCCCGGAAATGGAATATGTGGCTATCCGTGAAAACCAACAGGTGGAAGCGCTTGGCCTGAAGTCGTATATCACTCCCGATTTCGTAAGAAAAGAAATCGCTTCGGGTCGTGCGGTTATTCCGGCAAACGTCAATCATGTTGAGATTGAACCGATGATCATCGGGAGCCGCTTTTTAGTAAAAATAAACAGCAATATAAATGTCGGTAAGGATTTTTCGGAAACCGATTATGAGAAGATACGCCTGAACTGTACGTTGGGTGTTGATACGCTGATGGATATCTCTCCCGGGGATATACCGCAGGAATCCCGTAATCGTCTGATACGTAATTCGCCGGTTCCGGTCGGTACTCCGCCCGTATATCAGGCGTTGGCGAAAGTCGGAGGTCATGTGGAAGATTTATCCTGGGCTGTTTTTCGTGATACTCTTATTGAGCAGTTGGAGCAAGGGGTTGATTTTATATCCGTACATGCCGCAATGAAGCGTAAGCATAGTAAGATGATATCACATCGTCTGACCGGTATTGTTTCGCATGCGGGAAGGATCGTATCCGAATGGATGAATACGCACAAAGAGGAGAATTTTCTGAATACGCATTTTTCGGAGATATGCGAGATTGCTGCCAGCTACGATGCTGTCATATCTATCGGAAGCGGACTGCGCCCGGGCTCGGTATATGATGCGAATGATCGTGCACATTTGGCGGAACTTTCGGAGATGCGTGAATTAGTCGAGGTAGCATGGAAACAGCATGCTCAGGTAATGGCGGAGGGACCGGGACACATACCGATGAATAAAATCGAGCCTTATATGAAGGAATATCGTTATATATGCAAAGGCGTTCCGTTTTTTTCACCGGGGATGGTGACGTCGGATCTTGCCATAGGGCATGAACATATAGCGGCTGCTATCGGAGGGGCGCAAATGGCATGGTTCGGAGCTTCTCTTATCGGCGGATTAAAAAGCCAGGTGGATCTGACGGATCGAAAGGACGTACAGACTAATTTGCTGAGCTATAAAATCGCAGCACATTCCGCAGATCTGGCAAAAGGCCATCCGGGTGCACAGGTCCGCGATAACGCTTTCAGTAAAGCCCGCCAGGAAAACCGCGAACAGGACTGGCGTAAATTATCATTTCACGCGTAAAGGTGAAATGATAATTTTATTTTAGTAAAAACTCTTCAATCACTTTTACAAACGACTCGCGTGGTAGCGCTCCCATGGCTGATTGGGGATTTCCCTTTGCCGGAATGAAAAGGTAGGTAGGTATGCTTCTGACGCCAAAAGCCATGGCTAACTCTTTTTCCCTGTCCGTATTTATTTTGTAAATAATGATTTTGCCGCTGTATTCTTTGGCGAGTTCTTTGAGTATAGGTTCTACTTTTTTGCACGGTCCGCACCAGTCTGCATAGAAATCAATGATGCAGGGGAGATTGCCTTCGTATATCAGGCTGTCTTTATTTTTTTCGTAGTTATATACATTTTTGAAAAAGTCTTCTTTGTTTAATGTGATGACTTCTCCGGAAGCATCTCCTGTTTCTTTATTTTCGGATTGTGCAGATGCATAGTTGACGAAAAGCAACATCACGACAAATAATAATGCGTATTTAAAAGTTTTCATTGATAAATAATTAATTAATTGGGCAGCAAAGATAGTACAAAATTAAAATATAAGTTGAAAGCAATACAAAATATATTTGTGTATTTTTGCGCCGATGGAAATAACGGAAACATTGCGGAAATTTGTACAGGATCATGCAGAGGATGATCTGTCTGAACTTTTATTGAGCGCTTCCCGTTATAAAGGCGTAGATGTTAGAATGGCTGTCGAACAGATAAAAGCGAGAAAGCGGATAAAAGATAAACTGCCGTCCTGGTATAGTGATGACCGTTTGTTTTTTCCGTCGACACTGGCAACCGAACAATGTTCATCTGAAATTACGGCTTTGTATAAACAGCGGTTTGTGCGGAATGACGACCGGCTTTGTGATCTGACAGGAGGTTTGGGGGTCGATGCATATTTCTTTTCGCAAAAAGTAAAATGTGTTATCTATGTAGAGCGGAATAAGGCATACTGTGATGCCGCACGCTATAATTTACATTGGCTCGAAGCATCCAATGTTTGCGTGATAAATGGCGATGCTGTGGATCTGATAACCCGAAACGACGAACGTATCGCCGGTGTGAATATATTTTATGTGGATCCTGCACGACGCGGTGAAGGAAATAAGCGAATGTTCGCAATAAGTGACTGTGAACCGGACCTGAATCAGATAATATCGTTGTTGTTGGATCGGTGTAAGATCCTTGTCAAGCTTTCTCCAATGCTGGATATTACACAGGTATTGAGCCAGATTCCGGAGGTTTATGAAATGCATATTGTTTCAGTAAAAAACGATTGCAAGGAGCTTTTGATCATTGCCGGAGGCTTGCCGCCGGAATCCGGACCGGTAGACTTGCCGGACCGGACACCTGATCCGGAAATTGTTTGTATTAATTATACGGCTGATGGGGTAGAGCAGTCATTTCGTTTTCGTTTGTCGGATGAGCGTTCGGCTGTTGTTTGTTTTGGCGGGAATATGGGACGGTATTTGTATGAACCCAATTCTTCTGTCCTGAAGGCCGGAGCATATAAATCGGTGGCATTACACTATGGAGTGGAAAAGCTGCACGTAAACAGCCATCTTTATACGTCAGATCGGTTGATCCCGTCGTTTCCGGGCCGGATCTTCGAAATAACGGAAATAATACCTTTCAGCAACCGGATTTGTAAAACATTATTTTCAGCAATGCCCCGGGCAAACATTTCCGTCCGGAATTTTCCTCTTCCGGCAGATGAATTGCGCAAGCGTATGCGTATAGCCGACGGCGGAAGTCTTTATCTGTTTGCAACAACGTTATCGGATAATAAAAAAGTTCTGATAAAATGCGGCAAAGTTTATCACTGACGGAGTTTATTGATTCGGTGTATTTCTTAGATTGTTCAATATCGTGAAATACTGGTTGATACTTTCCTTTGACAGTCTGCTGTTGAAGACATCCGGATATTTATTATAAGCCGCTTCCATTTTTAATAATAGATTATATAAGGATTGGTAATCCTTATTTTCTATATAGATGTTGACCAGTACAGGGTAAGGTAGCGGGTATTGAGGGAATTTATTCGTCATGCTTTCCAGTATGGTGATTGCTTCATTTGCCTGCTTTCGTTTTAACAGTTCGTTTGCATAATTATAGCCCATTCGTGCATCATTAGGATGTTTGTTATATGCTATTTTATGCCATTTTATTGATTTGTCCTCCAATCCGTTTGTTCCGAACATCAATGCCAGCATCGCTTCGTTGTTGAATGACGTTTTATAGTAATGTCCCGGATCATCTTCGAAAGCCCGTTCTACCCATCCGGCGGAAGCATCTGTCTTGTTGGTGGCTATCCACATCGATGTATGCAGGACGGAGAATCCGGAGATCATTAAAATTCCGTACTTTATGTTGTTACACATTTTTTTGTCGTGCAATGATATAAGGTAGTAGGCATTACTCAGGTTATAAACTACGGCGGCAAAAGCTAAAATGTCCCAGTCGCCGGAACCCCGGTGCGGATCGAAAACAAACATCAGTCCGACAATCGACAGGGAAGAAATAAATAAAAACCATTGTGTCGCATCGTATTTTATGCGATCGATCAGGCTGTGCAACAGGGTCATCAGCCAGATGAAAAAGCCGATCCCGGAAGCTAAAACCTGGGAATTGAAAAACTCTTTGAAATGACTTAATGAGAACATGGTCATCAGGTCCTTGTTGTCTGTACTGAATGCCATCATTTTAGGCAGGGCGAATTTGTTGACTGCTATGTATATGAAAGGAGATGATATCAGGAGCAGGGCGATAATTGTACTCTTTTTGCGGAATACCGGATGTTTCCATAATACATCCCTGTAAAAAAGGAATACGAACGAAGGAAACATACATACCAGCATTAAATGAAAAGCGACCCCGGTCAATAACACAAGGAACGGCAGGTAGATATCGACTTTTCCCTTCAGGTTAAGGATACAGGCAAAAAGATAGAGATTTAAAAATAATACGGGAAAAGCATATATTTCGGTATAGCCGCAAAATTGCAGTAAAATAGTCAGTGACAATGTGCCAACAACAAAAACGGATAATTTTTTAAGAAAAGTGTTTCCTATAAGATTGGATGTACATAAGGAGATGAAAATGAAGAGAGCGCCTGTGATATAATCAAAAAGCTGTATTGTCTGGATACCGGTATATCCCATCTTTGCATGAAGGAAAGCCTGTGCATGTTTGAAAAACAGCATGGTCAGGTATTCATCATTTATCATGAATCCTTCCTCTATTTGTCTGGCCCGCAGGTCCAGGTCTCCGAGGAATATATATTTGATTTTCAGTAGATAGAAAATAAACCCGAAAGCAATGCTGATAAGGACAAACCACAGATATTTGTATTTGGCTCCGGAAGAAATGATCCGCTTCCTGCTTATCCCGGTCACAATACTGACAATAGCCTTATTGACAGGCGGGAGCCAGAAGCATAGCAGCAACAGATAATATAAAACGATGACCCATGGAGAGAAATATTTGATGTAATTAAATCCCCATCCTCTAGCTATGTCGGGAGCGAAAGAAATAAACAGGCTTAAAACGATGAAGATAAGTCCGGTAATGAAAAAGGGGAACGGGCTTACTTTTTTCTCTTTCTGAAGTTCACGGACCGTATTCGGTTTTTGCTTTGCCATTATTTATTCTTATATGTTATTGTAAAAGCATATTTACATCTTTGATCCAGGCATTAATCAGGTCAAGTTCTTTTTTATCCATGAGCCCCATATCAATGAACATCTTATAGCATGTCCGCAAATTGTCGGGGATAGATGCCGGACCCTTTTGTAATTTCAGTTCTGCTAATTGTTTGACAATCTCGTTGTTATTGTTGTAGCCGGGTAGTTCGTCCTTGAAGTCGGTCAGCAGGTTGTGTTCATTTCTTTCCTGCCACACGGTGGCATTATGAAATAAGACGCTCATGTCATTCTCCCAGCAAATTCTCTGTACAACAAAGCTGCGCCAGATATCCGTCATTCTGAAACTGCAATATGACGGCAGGTACATCAACATAAATGCCTCTTTGAACCAGGTGGTGTTCTGGCTGTTGAACGGACACCAGGTATTCCTTCCCAGGGCGGAATCGGTTGCCTGTTTGAAATTAAAAGGCAGGGGGAAGATCATCCTGTAGATAGCGTCAATATCCGGGTTTTCATCAGCTAATCCTTGTTGCACGGGGCAATAACAGGATTTATTGACTGCCTTGTTTTTGTCCGGCATCGTTTTGATGTGTTCAAGAGAAAAGCCTCTGGGCCAGATATTTTCTCCGGAAAAAAGGTTATATATATTGAACCATCCGCCGTTCTCATAAAAATCGGCCTGAACATGGTCTTCCCTTTTGCTCCAGAACGAATCTTTGGCATAGTTGTCATCATCCGTTTCGACAATAATATTGGCTCCGTTTTTCATTGCTGTCAGGTAGCCGATATTTTTACGTGCGTAGTGACGGGTCGGAAGTTGTTTGGCCAGTTCGAATCCGGAGTTCAACTGATCTTTCAGTGATAAAAATTCACAACCCTCCAGATTGAAGTTTTCAGGAGATTTTTCATCTCCTGCCACTATAAAGTGAAAACCATGTTCCGGAGCTTTCCGTGCATAATCCTGAAGGATTTTATTTTCGGATCCGCTGATTGATGTGATGACCAGAGCGTAATTATTCATTGCTTATTGATTTACTTTTAAATTTAAGACGACATAGGAAATAATGGAATAGTACGGTGAGGGAATTCTGTATTGAACCCAACGAAACGCTGGGAGAAGGGGCCCTGTAGTGAATCGGTACTTCCATATAGCGTAATTTACGCATCAGATACCGTACTTCCGTCTGATAAAAATGCCCCTTTGACAAAAGCCGGTATTTGAGAAGTTGTCGTACGACGGAAATATGAAAACCCTGATAGCCGGATGTCATATCTTTCATTTTTGTGCCAAGCAACAGGTTGGATAGTATGGTTCCTGTCTTCGACAGAAAGCTTCTTTTAAAAGAAGACTGCCAGATGGAGCCTCCGTTTATGAACCGACTGCCGAAAGCGCATTCGTTTCCTTCATTCAATACCCTCAGAAACATTGGGATCGCCGCGGGATCATGCGACATACCGGCGTCCATTTCGATGATTATTTCATGATGAGGTTCAGCTTCTTTATACCCCCGGATATAGGCGTCTACGACATTTCTGTTTTCAGGGGCCCAGATGGTAGTAAACCGGTTGTCGGTTACGGATAGTTTCTCACATAGTTCGCGCGTATTATCCTTGCTGGCATTATCAACAATCAGATATACTCGCCCCGATCCAACAAAATCCAGCGTTTTCTGAAGCTTGCCTATAAAAAGATCAAATTCTTTTGATTCATTTGCCATAGGTATAATTATGGCAAAATTGTAATTTTTAATCATTTAGGTTTATATTTATACAAGAATAAACATAATAATCAAAATAAATGTCCCTTCCCTATGAATAGCTGCAGGGCTGTTCACAGAAAATAAGAACGAATTCGCAAAGATAAATAAAATTTTGAAAATAAATGAATACATTTCGATGTTTTGTACTTTATCAGGCTTATAGCAGGATTGTATTTGAACGGATAGGTGTTTGTTTTTCGAGGTTATCCGGCGTGCCCGGTATTGAAGGACTGATGTTTTATCCCGGTGATGTGGCGTAAGGGTTAAGTCGGGTTGATGGAAATAGTGCCGTCTTTGAATGTTATTCGTTCGTCATGATCGAGTAAAAAGCGTATGACCTGCAGGTTTTTCTCTTTGTCTAAAGGTAATTCTTCCGCTAATATCTGTATGTTTTGAGTGTTCTTGTCTTCAATACATCGGAAAAATGCATCGCGTACAGTATTAAATTCCCAGTTTTTGAGCCCCGGTTGTTTCTTTTGCAGGCATATATCGCATGTGCGACAGTCTTTGTCGGATTTTTCTCCGAAATAATGTAATAACATGCGGGTGCGACAGAAATTCTGTTCGGTAATATATTCGATCACCTTGGAAATTCTTCTCAGCGAACGCTCCTGACGCTCTTCAAACGTATTGCGTGGAATAACCACATGTCTTGTTTCTTCGCGGTTTCTGGAAAATATGATCTGGGGTAATTTTTTACGCGGGATATAGTTTATTATGTGTGTTTTTGATAGCATGATAAGTGTGTTATATACCGCTTCGCGTGTAGAATGAACACGTGTGGCAATGAGCGATTCGTCAATGAATACATAATCGGCGAACGGCCCGGTGTATGAGCGCAGGATCACCTGGATGATTTCATCGGATAGTTTATCCAGATCCATTTTGTACAATTCATCGCGATTTGCGAGGAATAGCAGGCGTGAATTACTCTCCGGTTCTTCTATGTATTCGATGTATCCGGCGGATTCGAGTATTTTGAGTGCATTGTGTGTTTGTGTTGCCGGAAATTTAAATACCTTACAAAAATTGGGGAGCGAGAAATCGTGTGTCAGAAAAGCGCCGAAGCCTATGGCAATCTGGAAATAATTTCCCAACGCTTCGTATGTACGCAGTATAAATTTTTTGTCCGGATACTCGTCGGATATCCGTTTTTTTAACTTGGATGTTTCCGTAGATGCACATAATGCGATTGCATATGCTTTTTTTTCATCACGTCCCGCACGTCCCGCCTCCTGGAAGTATTCTTCCAGAGAACCGGGCATATCCATGTGTATGACGGATCTAACATCCGGTTTATCGATTCCCATACCAAAAGCGTTCGTTGCGACAATAATACGGCATGCGCCTTTTTTCCATGCGTCCTGGCGTTCGGTTTTATCATCACGGTTGAGGCCGGCGTGAAAAAAGTGAGCGGAAAAACCGGCCTGTTGTAAGGCTTTTGCTATATCCTGTGTGTGTTTTCTGTTTCTTACATATACAATGGAAGTGCCTTCAACCCGTTTCAGTATATGCATCAATTCATCCATTTTATTTTCCGTGTTACGAACGATGTATGCCAGGTTTTCGCGGGTGAAACTTTTCTTTAGCACATTTTTTTTCCGGAACAGTAATTTTTCCTGAATATCTTCTACGACATCCGGGGTCGCTGTTGCCGTGAGTGCAAGTACCGGAGTGTTTTCCGGCAGTACTTTTCTGATGTCTGCAATGTGGAGGTATGACGGACGGAAGTCGTAGCCCCATTGGGATATACAATGGCTTTCGTCGACTACCAGCATACAAACATTCATCATTGGCAGCTTTTTCTTGAATAATTCCGTGTGAAGCCGTTCCGGTGAGATATACAGGAACTTGTAATCGCCATAGATGCAATTGTCAAAATGCTTGCTTATTTCGTCGGATGTCATACCGGAATATACCGTAGTGGCCTTTATTCCGCGTGCACGCAGGTTGTCTACCTGATCTTTCATTAATGCAATAAGCGGGGTCACTACGATGCAAATTCCCTCCAGCATCATTGCGGGGACCTGGAATGTGATGGATTTTCCACCGCCGGTAGGCATCAATCCAAGTGTATCTCTCCCGTCAAGGACAGAATGTATGATGTCCTCCTGTAACGGACGAAAAGATGTATATCCCCAGTGTTTCTCTAATGTTTCATGAAGAAAGTCGGTCACGATCGGTCGTATTTGACGGTCTTATGTCTTTGATCATTAATTGTATGGATGTAATTCCGTTATAAATATTCTCTTCTATTGTATAGCATATATCAACGGGATTATTGTTCTTGATATATTTGTCATGTTCACTCATGCCGAATGCGATGGCGTGCGTGGGTATGCTGGAGCTGTCATCAATCAGTTCAAGCTTCAGATGGGTGCCGTCTTTGCCTACAATCCGGCTTGTGCCGAAATCTTTTACATTGTATGAACAAAAGACGGGCTTTTCGTTATCCGGTCCGAATGGATTCATCTTTTTTAAATCACTCATCAGGAATGTGTTGACCTCTTTCAGTTTGATGACCACGTCGATATCTATCTGCGGAGTCATTTGTTCCGGGGTTACCTCTTCGGCCGCAATCTTCATAAATCGTTCGATGAATGCCTCCAGATTCTCTTCACGCAACGATAGTCCTGCTGCATAGGTATGCCCGCCGAAATTTTCCAGCAGGTCGCGACAGCTTTCTATGGCCTTATACATGTCAAATCCGATGATCGAGCGTGCAGATCCGGTGATAAGGTCGGAGGATTTGGTGAGTACAACGGCAGGACGGTAATATTTTTCCGTCAGTCGTGAAGCGACTATTCCGATTACACCTTTGTGCCAGTCCGGGTTGTAGACAATGATACCTTTTCTGTCTTCAATATCTGTCAACTCGTCGATGATAGCATTCGCCTCATCCGTTATTTTACGATCCATTTCACGGCGCTCGTCGTTGTATTGGTCTATGTTGGCGCTCTTTTCGCTTGCCACTTTTTCTTCTTTGGCCAGCAGGAGGTCTACGGCTTCACGGCCATTCATCATGCGCCCCGAAGCATTGATGCGCGGTCCGATTTTAAAGACGATGTCGCTTATTGTTATTTCTTTGCCCGTAAGTCCTGAGGTTTTGATAATGCCTTTCAGTCCTACGCTCGGATTATAGTTGAGCTGTCTTAATCCAAAATAGGCAAGTATGCGGTTTTCTCCGGTTATCGGAACAATGTCCGATGCGATGCTGATCGCCGTAAGTTCCAACAGGCACTCCAGTGTGGAAAACGGAATATCATTGCTCATAGCAAGTGCCTGCATAAATTTGAAACCTACACCACATCCGGATAAATGTTCATAAGGATAGGTTGAATCGATACGTTTTGCATCAAGCACAGCCAGTGCATCAGGAAGTTTGTCATCGGGCATATGGTGATCGCAAATAATGAAGTCAATGCCTTTTTCATTCGCATATTTGACCTTATCGATTGCTTTAATGCCGCAATCAAGTGCGATGACTAACTTTATACCCTGCTCTTCTGCATAATCAATACTTCTGTAGGAAATACCGTACCCTTCGTCGTAACGATCGGGTATATAGTAGTCCAACAGTGTAGAGTACGGTCGCAGGAAACGGTAGACTAACGATACTGCTGACGTTCCGTCTACATCATAATCCCCGTATATTAATATTTTCTCATTGTTGCCCAGAGCCTTGTTTAAACGTTTGACCGCTTTGTGCATATCCGGCATCAAAAACGGATCGTGCAAATCGTTCAGGTTCGGCTTGAAAAATTTCTTTGCCCCATCGACAGAAGTTATCCCGCGTTGTACCAGAAGTTTGGATATGATCGGATTGAGTTTTAACTCTTCCGTCAATATCTCCTGTGTGCGTATTTCCTCTTCTGTCTGGGTTTTTAAGCACCATCTTTTTGTCATTATATATTGTTTTTATTTTTTCCATTTTTAATGTATTTTTGCTGTTAAAATGTTAGGGATAAAGCTGTACTTTATGTGTAGGGATATTTTCAAATTGTGTCTTTGCAAATACACGCAGATCCTTTAATTAGTACTTTCTCCATATTTTAATAGCCTGTTTTTTGAAAACCACCGTTTGTTATAATGTATTTTTACAGCAATTTACAAAATTGCAACCCGTAAAGATAAAAATAAAAATTAGAGTATGTATTGTTTTTAACAAATTGTTTATATCATCTTTGTGTTTTTATATAAAATTAACATGTGATTTCTCGAAATCTTGAATGCTTTTCTGTTTTGTAAATTTTTTTTTACCTTTACCATTTTTAAACTGAAAATTCACTTACAAGTATCAAGAATAGAATATGAAATCATCAAAAGTCTATTTTACGAATTTACGCACGTCTCCCGGAAGCAATTTGTTGAATAAGATGGAGCGTTTGGTAAAGAAAGCGGGACTTCTCTCTTTGAATCTGGATAAAAAATTTATCGCTATAAAAATACACTTCGGAGAACCGGGAAATCTGGCTTATCTTCGTCCGAATTATGCCGCTCGTATGGCAAATATATTACGTAGGGAGGGAGCCAGGCCGTTTCTAACGGATAGTAATACGCTGTATTCGGGAGGACGCTCTAATGCAGTGGATCATATACAGAGCGCTATGGAGAACGGGTATAATCCAATCTCCGCACAATGTCCGGTGATAATAGCCGATGGCCTGAAAGGAACGGATTACCGTGAAATTCCTCTTAATGGAAAATATTGTAAAGCGCCGAAGGTAGGAGTGGCTATAGCCGATTCCGATATGATCATAAGTATGAATCATTTCAAAGGACATGAACAGACGGGTTTTGGCGGAGCATTAAAAAATATCGGCATGGGTAGTGCAAGTGTGGGAGGGAAATTGGAACTTCACTCATCATCAAAGCCGGTTATAGAGATTGACAATTGCAGGAGTTGTAATATTTGTGTGATTCATTGTGCGCATGATGCCGTGCACTTAAATGCAGATAGAAAAGCCGAGATCGATTATGATAAATGTGTGGGTTGCGGACAATGTGTAGCATTGTGTCAGTATGATTCGGCAATACTTGCGGATTATGATACATCGGAAGTTCTTAATTGTAAAATTGCTGAATATACAAAGGCGATCCTTGACGGAAAACCTCATTTTCATATCAGCTTTATCATGAACGTATCTCCCGAGTGTGATTGCTGGGGGCATAACGATGCTGCGATTGTTCCTGATATCGGGATTGCTGCTTCGTTTGATCCGGTTGCGCTTGATCATGCCTGTGCCAGGCTTGTAATGGAAGCTCCCGCTTTGCCCGGAAGCCGGTTAGTTGAGTCATGTGCCGGAGAGATCAGTGCGCACGATGATAAATTTCACTTGGTTCATCCTAATACGAACTGGAAATCCGGTCTTGAATATGCAGAAGAGATCGGTGTGGGGATTCAAAAATACGAATTAATAGAAATCTGAATATAGTATGATTAATGATAATACCATTTGTGCAATTTCGACTCCTCCCGGAATAGGTGGGATTGCTGTTATACGCGTATCAGGTCCGGATGCGTTTGGTATTTGTGATAAGCTATTTGTGGCGGCAAAACCGATTCCGGAAGGAACATTGGCAGATCGTCCGGCCAATACTGTTGTTTACGGTTCAATCCGTCGTGACGGAGAAATCTTGGATGATGTCTTGGTTTCGGTTTTTCGTGCGCCATACTCCTATACGGGTGAAGATACGGTGGAAATCTCGTGTCATGGCTCCTTTTACATACAACAACAATTAATGCAATGGTTAATTGAGAGCGGCGCGTATCAGGCGCGTCCGGGAGAATTTACCCAGCGTGCATTTATGAATGGCAAGATGGATTTGTCGCAGGCTGAAGCTGTTGCGGATCTTATATCTTCAACCTCTTCGGGGATGCATCGGTTGGCAATGAATCAGATGCGTGGAGGATTTTCCGATGAATTGAAACAATTACGTGCACAGTTGCTTGATTTTGTATCTCTGGTTGAGTTGGAACTCGATTTTAGTGATCATGAAGAACTTGAGTTTGCCGATCGTGCGGAGCTTCGCGTGTTGGCGGGGAAGATCCGGAATAAAATAAAAGATCTGGCCGATTCGTTTGCTGCAGGTAATGCAATAAAAAATGGGATTCCTGTTGCTATTATCGGAAAACCGAATGTAGGGAAATCGACTCTCCTCAATGCCTTGCTGAACGAAGAGCGTGCCATTGTTTCGGATATACCCGGAACTACACGCGATACCATAGAAGAAACCCTGTATATTGAAGGTCAATTATTCCGTTTCATAGATACTGCAGGTTTGCGTGATACCACCTCCGACCGTATCGAAGAATTGGGAATCCGGCGCAGTTTTGAGAAGGCGGAAAAGGCTTCTGTTATTTTATATCTTTTTGATCTGACTCAGGAGGAGCCGGAGGAGCTTGTTCCGATCAGTCAGTGGCTGCAGAAATTTAACAAACCGATTCTTATGATCGGTACAAAGAACGATATAGCGCGCCGCAGTCCTATTCATACTTCCGGAAATGTACAGGCTATTCATATCTCTTGCAAGGCTCCTGCGGATATTGAAAGGGTAAAGAACTATATCGTACACATCGCCAATGTCCATAAGGTGACGGATAATGAGGTGATTGTCACTAATGTCCGCCATTATGAAGCATTGTGCCGCGCCGGCGAATCGATCGAACGTGTGATGGAGGGGCTTGATAATAACTTATCCGGAGACTTGCTGGCCCAGGATATTCGTGAGTGCCTCCACTTTCTGGGTGAAATAACCGGAGGCGAAATCGCTACCGACGAAATACTCGGCAATATATTCTCTAAATTCTGCATCGGAAAGTGACGAGGATTTTTGATAAAGAAAATAAGGGTAAAAATAAAGCTAAAAATAAGATATAATACTCTTTAATTTAAAGCGTTTTACCAATAACTATTATTCTTGCAGATTATTTGTTAATTTTCTTTTCTTTTGCTTTTGTTTGTTGTTAATTTGTTGTTACTTTGTTACCGTAAATACGATAAGTGTCTTATTCCAAAATAGGTTGACAGGTTCAAAAGACAACTTGAAATGGAATTAAGCAATTTATGGATTACCCCGTAAAGTAAAAGAACGCATGATCCGGGAGTATTTGGGAGGAGTAA
>JAITVS010000364.1 GCA_031285685.1 Tannerella sp. | reverse complement strand
TTACTCCTCCCAAATACTCCCGGATCATGCGTTCTTTTACTTTACGGGGTAATCCATAATTGCTTAATTCCATTTCAAGTTGTCTTTTGAACCTGTCAACCTATTTTGGAATAAGACAGCATATACAGGGAATCGGTGAAGCCCGCCAGAGACGACCAACAAGCGAGGCATACATAGAACCGTTTAGCTGATTTTATCATGACACAAATTTAAGAAAATAAATGAGGGAAATTATCTTTTGGGTAGTAAATGCTTTTAATGTTATCTATCATCATATTAAAAATTTAAATGTTATGAGAGGCTTTGGATTTTGGGAATTTGTATTTTTTGTCTATTTTTGAGAAAAATATAAAAAGATCGCCAATTACATGAATAAACTGAAAGAAGAAAGAGCTCTTCCCAACGCTTTCAATCAAAGCAATGAGAATGCATTATAATAGAATGTTATGATTAAATTTAATTCTTTATTTTTATATTCCCTTACAGGGACAGTGGGTTTTATGTCTCTGTTCTCGTGTACCGTGAAAAATGAAACGAATGACTCCTCAAAACCGTTGAATATACTCTATATTATGACTGATGACCATTCGTATCAGACAATCAGCGCTTATGACCGGCGTTTTATACAGACTCCCCATATTGACCGTATCGGGCGGGAAGGGGTGATATTCGCCAATAGTTTTGTAGCTAATTCCATCAGCTGTCCGAGCCGCGCTTGTATGCTGACCGGAAAGCACAGTCATAAGAACGGTTTTATAGATAATTTGCATACTTTTGACGGCAACCAGCAAACTTATCCCAAGTTACTTCAACAAACCGGCTATCAGACTGCCGTGGTTGGAAAATGGCATCTGACATCCGATCCAACCGGCTTTGATTATTGGAATATACTCCCGGGACAGGGTGACTATTATAATCCTGTTTTTATCGAAAATGGTCAACGTCGCCGGATAGAAGGATATGCGACCAATATCACTACCGATATCGCAATCGACTGGTTGGAGAATAAAAGAGATGCAGGTAAACCCTTCTGCCTGCTACTTCATCACAAAGCTCCTCACCGGACCTGGATGCCAGATACCTGTGACCTGGGTAGTTTTGACCATACAGACATTCTTCTTCCGGAGAATTTCTATGATTTATATGAAGATCGTTTAGCCGCTGCTGCGCAGGAAATGAGCATCATCCATGATATGGACCTGATATATGACCTGAAACTGGCCGATAAAGAAAATGAAATCCATTCCAAACCCAGCCTTGAAAATTCCGGGAGGAATCTATATAATCAGGTCGGTGCCGATCTTCCCGGTCGTATGAATGAGGCTCAGAAGGCAGCCTGGGATCGTTATTACGAACCGATTATCAATGATTTTAAGAAGCGTCGATTGGAAGGCCGTGAATTGGCTGAATGGAAGTTCCAGCGCTATATGAGGGATTATCTCAGTGTTATCCGATCAGTAGACCGGAATATCGGCCGCGTACTGGCTTATCTCGAAGAAAACGGATTGTTGGAAAATACATTGATTGTTTATACTTCCGATCAGGGTTTTTATATGGGTGAGCATGGTTGGTTTGACAAACGGTTTATGTATGAAGAGTCGTTTCGTACTCCTTTGCTGGTTCGTTTACCCGGAGGTGAAAGGCGTACAGTCAACCAATTTGTTCAGAATATTGACTATGCTCCTACATTTCTTGAATTGGCCGGTGTTAAGATCCCGGAAGATATTCAGGGCGAATCATTTCTTCCATTGCTGGAAGGAAAAGACCCTGAAGGCTGGCGGCATTCCTTGTACTACCATTATTACGAATATCCTTCGGAGCATGCCGTTAAAAAGCATTATGGTGTACGAACGGATCGTTATAAACTGATTCATTTTTACAATGACATAGATACATGGGAGTTATATGATCTGGAGAAGGACCCTCATGAAATGAATAATCTTTACGGAAAGGAAGATTACCGCGAGATCGCGTCCCGAATGCATGAGGAATTAAAGAGATTACAGGATCAATATGATGATCCGTTAAAGGATTAAGAAATAATAATAAGTCTGTCATGTAATTATTTTTTTGTAACTTGCCATTGTTTTAATTATTAATTCATTTGTTATGAGTAGAAAAATTGTCGCATTTGCAGGAAGTAACAGTTCGAAGTCTATCAATAAAAAACTGGTGAGATTTGTGCTTACTTATTTTAAGGAGTACGAACAAAACTTATTGGATCTGAATGATTATGAGATGGATATCTTTTCGATTGACAGGGAGGAAAATGGTTATCCGGATCAGGTGTATGCCTTTCGCAATCAGATTGAGGGAGCTGATATTATCATCTGTTCTCTGGCGGAAAATAACGGTTCTTATTCGGCTGCATTCAAAAATGTTTTTGACTGGTGTTCACGTATTGATTTGAATATTTTTCGAAATAAACCGATGTTTCTGATGAGTTCTTCTCCCGGACGCAGAGGAGGAAGCGATGTGATGAGCGCGGCAAAGTCCCGTTTTCCCGGATGTGGAGCTGATATTATGGAAACATTTTCTCTCCCGAGTTTTAATCGAACTTTTGAGGAAGACAAGGGGATTATTGAACCGGATTTATTAAAAGAACTGGAACAAAAGATTGTGGATTTCAAAGAAAAAATAGGGCAACGGTGAGGATGGAATTAATATCTACTCTTTTTCAAAATCATTGCGGGTTTTCCGAAAATATGTAACTTTGCATCTTCGTTTTTTTGAAAATCCTTATGGTTGATAGAAAGAAAATTTTATTGCGTACTTCATGGATCAGCGTTATCGGAAATGCTGTTTTGTCCTTATTGAAAGTAGTGGTCGGTATTATATCCGGAAGTATGGCTGTATTAAGCGACGGACTGGATACGGCTTCGGATGTGGTCACTTCGATTGTCATTTTATATACTTCTGCAATCGTTAGCCGACCTCCGAATTCCAAATATGTATATGGTCGTGAAAAGGCAGAAAATGTAGCTTCGACGATTCTTTCTTTTGTCATATTTTTTATGGGCTGCCAGATTGTCGTAACGGCGGCGGAACAGATTTTATCCGGAAAGGCAAAAGAGTTACCTTCTCTACTTGCTGTATGGGTAACTATCGTTTCTATTGCCGGAAAATTATTGTTAGCCTGGTATCAGTTTCATCAGGGGAAGCGTGTCGGTTCATCCATGCTTAAGGCAAATGCAATCAATATGCGGAATGACGTGGTCATTTCCGCAGGCGTATTGGTTGGGTTAGCCTGTACGTTTTTATTGAATGTTCCTATTTTAGACCCGGTTATTGCTATTCTGATCGGTCTTTATATTATATGGTCGGCCGTTGGTATTTTTCGTGACGCGAATGTTGCGTTGATGGATGGTATTGATGATACTTCCGTATATAATAAAATTATAGAAGCGGCGGAATGTGTTCCGGGAGCATTTAATCCTCATCGTATCCGCTCCAGGCAGATCGGGAATATGTACAGTATTGTTCTTGATATTGAGGCTGACGGCGGGCTGTCTCTGACGGAGGCGCATCAGGTTGCCCAGGATGTGGAAGACAGTATTAATAGTCATATTGAGAATATTTATGACATTGTTGTGCATGTGGAGCCCAAAGACGGAAGTCATTGTGCCGAAAAATATGGTATCAGTAAGGGCGAACTGGATAGTTGAATGCATTTGTCACCCTGTTTCCTGAAACCAGTCCGGATTCTTTCCTATATTTGTTCATGATATGATTAACTGATCTGTTTTATTTTTTATTTTTATGAATAATTTCTTCGTAAAAAGGAAAATAATACTTATCTTAGATGGCGAAATTCAATTCATAAAATTGTGTATCATATGAAAACAGAAGAAATTTATCTTGACATCGTTGAGAAATTATCTCGGATTAGAGAAAATAGAGAGATTCTGATTGAAGTACTTAATTTTCTGGAGGCAAAAATGTCGGATGATACGGGGTCTGATAATCAAATTCCTCCTGAATATGCAGATATCATAGAACAAATCACTGAGGCATTAAATGATGGATTCGCTTGTTTTCTTAATCCGGAAACATTAGAGGTGGAGCAGGTCTCGAATTCAGGTCTTTTTGGTGTTTCCGAAACGGAATATGACGAACAGAATGATGATATGGTTGATGAATTCGGGCTTGATTACCCGGAATGGGGTTCGTATGTGCGGTTTGAACCGTTTGGGCGGAATGACATGCTTAACGTAATGGAGAAGTATGTGGATTTATTGCACGATGATACATTAAGAATTCAACTGGAAAACCTGTCGGATGATGACGGAATTGTTGATCGGTTTGACGGGATTATGGAGAGGACCGGAAACATGGAAGACTGGAATTCTTTTAAAAAGAAAGAAATCGAAAATTATGTGACGAGTCATCTGATGAGCGGATTGGAAAATAAGTTGAGTACGGAAGATGACATCTATTCGTTATCAACTTAAATGACTTTGCAGGCACCTGGAATTTTTAGATATGAAGAGAATTGCCAATATTCCGGATAAAAAAGATCTGAAAAGAATCGTCATCGTAGGAGGAGGGTTTGCAGGACATGATTTTGCAAAGAAAATAAATAAGAAAAAATATCAGGTGGTACTGATTGATAAGGTGAATTATTATCAGTTTCAGCCGTTGATGTATCAGGTTGCTACGGCCGGTCTGGAACCCAGTTCTATTTCTTATCCGCATCGTAAGTCGTTTCAGAAACAGCCGGATTTTCATTTCCGGACCTGTGAAGCGTTAAAGGTGAATCCTTCGGAGCATCATGTTGATACTACGATTGGTGAGATTTGTTATGATTATCTGGTTATTGCCACGGGATGTGATACAAACTATTTTGGAAATGATGAGCTTAAATGTTCAACCTATGCATTGAAGAATGTATCCGAATCTCTTTTAATGCGTAACAGGATATTATTGAGTTTTGAGCAGGCTACCAATACGGATCAGGAGGATGAACTGGAAAGGATGTTGACATTCGTCATTGTAGGAGGAGGAGCTACCGGTGTGGAACTTTCCGGTGCGTTGGCCGAAATGAAAAAGACAATCCTTCCTAAAGATTATCCGGATCTGGATGCCGGAAAGATGAAAATTTATCTGATAGATTCTTCTCCGCGTTTGTTGAATGCAATGTCCGAATCTGCTTCTGCGGCAACGACTAAAGCGTTGGAAAAACGGGGAGTCATTATCCGGAAAGCGATGGTTTTGTCTTATGAGGATGATGTGGTAAAGATGGATAATGGAGAGGAATTGCATTCTCAGAATGTCTTCTGGGTTGCAGGGGTTAAACCGAATTCTATCGGAGGATTGCAGGAAGAGTCTTATATGAAGGGACGTTTGCTCGTGGATGAATATAATCGGGTAAAAGGTTATGATCATATTTATTGTATAGGGGATACCGCTTTGATGATAACCGATGCCTATCCGAAGGGACATCCGCAGGTAGCTCAACCTGCGTTGCAGATGGCGGCGAATCTGGCGGCGAACCTGAACAGGGAAATAAAAGGCAATATTGAGTGGAAAAGATTTGATTATAAAAATAAAGGATCACTGGCTACTATCGGTCGAAATTCGGCTGTAGCGGATCTGGGAAAATTCAGATTCAGCGGACAGCTTGCCTGGTGGTTGTGGCTGTTGATTCATATTCTGTCGATTATAGGGATGAGGAATAAGTTCTCTGTTTTTATAGATTGGGTGTGGAATTATATAACATATGATGTTTCTCTGAGATTACTTATATTTCCAAAATTGAGTTCTATCTATAAGAAAGACTCAAAAACCACGAATAACTGTAATTGAGCGGATTTATCTATGCTTCAAAAGTGAAGATATTGAAATGTTGTGGGTGAGATATTTGAAGAATAAATGTTTGTTTGAAATTATTTTATAATTTACTATTGATATAAATTAAAGAAGTAGTGTTAGTCTATTTTTGTTATCGGAGAACCGGATTTTTCTTTAGCTCCAAAAATAACGATTTGATATTTGCTTAATACATGTTGAGACTATTCTGTGCTGTCAGTCCGTACATACGGAATAGATGATTGTGTATAAATATTGAATTGTTTGTGGACAGTGATACTTGCCGGTGCCGACGACTTAGATAGACTATGGCTCTGTGCTATTTTTATTGAATAAACCCTGCTTCAGGGCGGCAGGAATAAATACGGACAACTATGGTTAAGCAAGATTATATTTATCAGGAAGTTATTTACGATCTTATCAATTATGCCGGTTCGACTTTGAGACTTACAAAAACAGAGTTGAGGGCTAAATTTTCGGAATTTCCGATATGTGTTATGGACTATATCGAAGAAGGTGTCAAAGAAGATGTTATTGAAATTAGATTTGATAAAGAACAAGCGACTTTGTCTTGTATTTTTGACAAAAATTTAAGGTGTAATTATGCGTTTTTGTTTTTTGATGATCAGACCCGTCTGGATGATTATGTAAATCAGTTGAATTCAATGTATAAATATGATTATGTAGAGTGTCAATGGAGGCTTCCGGACTGTCATTTATCGTTAAAAAGGTTGGGAAATGATATCTGTATGGTATTTTCTTGTTTTTAGATTTTTTGTTCATATCTTTGCTATGAGATTATTATATAAATTTGATATATATTCACAGGATATTCTATCCGGTATTGTATGGACTTTCAGATTATTATTAACAATTAAAAAGAAAAAGTATGGATATAACAAAGTTATTATCAGTATTTACTGATTCGAATGGTATTGCGGCTTTGAGTCAGAGTAACGGGGCGCAACCCGGACAGGTATCTGATCTGTTAACAAAAGCAATTCCCATTCTAATGAAAGGGATGGAGCAAAATGCTGCCACGGAAGAAGGTGCCGGTTCACTGGCCAGAGCATTGGATGATCATGCAGGTAATGATGTTAGTAATATCGGTTCATTTTTGAAAAACCTGGATCTCAGTGATGGTTCCAAGATTCTCGGACATATCTTGGGAAGCAGAAGTTCGGAGGTGCAGACCGGTTTGGCACAGAAAACCGGGCTCTCGTCTTCACAGGTTGGTAATATCCTGGCGTCTGTTGCTCCTATGTTGCTTTCTATTCTGGGAGGACAAAAACAAAGTGCGAATGTCGGTAATAGCGGAATCGGAGGAATGTTGTCTTCACTTCTGGGTAATGGTGGAGGAGGAATGGATGACATGATCTCTGCAGCGCTTGCGGATAAAGATGGCGATGGTACTCCGGATATTCTCGGACAGATAGGAGGTTTGTTTGGCTTCGGAAAAAAATGAATATAAAAAAAACAGGATTCAGCGCTTATTGCCGAATCCTGTTTTTTTTATATGTTAATCATTAATATCCCGGATTTTGTTCTACATCCGCCTGATTCAGGTCAATTGCGGCCTGAGGAATCGGACGAAGTATTTTATATTTACCATCAGGTCCTTTCATGGCTGATTCAGGAACTCCGTCTTCGTTGTATCGCGTAACATATTCGATCAACTTATGTGTACGTTTCAGGTCGGTCCATCTTACATATTCACCGGCGAGTTCACGTGCGCGTTCGTCCAGAATGAAGTCAATGTTTATATTGGCAGCTGAAACATTCATGGATTCGCTGTGACCATCTTTAATTGTTCCCGGGCGTTTACGCAGCTTATTGATCATATTGGCAGCCTCTTCAGTTTTATTTGACTTCAGATAAGCTTCTGCAGCAATTAAATAAGCTTCTCCCAAGCGGGAAACTACCACATCATGCATACTACATGTCGTACTCCGGTTTCCAATTGAACTTTCGGAATAGTCATCAAATTTCCGGATGCAGGCATTGCCATAGTCCATTGAACGGCGGTCTTTGTAGCTCGTCGGAGCGCCATTGGAAGGAGCAATACCACCTTCAGCAATTGTTTTGCTGATGATTGTCTTTGTTTTAAGTCCGTTCGGATCATCTGCCATCCATGTATTAATGTCCTCGTCGGTAGCCCATGCCGGAGCATAGTAATAGATGATAGGCGAGGTAGTCGGTTCGTGATAGTAATCAAAATAAGCCTGATGAAATTCCAGCATAAATGTTTGTTCCAGACGCCCGTCACCACGCGTATACATCTGTTGCAGGCGTAAAGACGGAGCGAAATTTCCGTCAATTGCTTTGTTCCTGGGCTTTTCGGAACCTCCCAGATATGCTCCGAATTGTGCTTGCTGATATGAACCATTCCTGTTCGGATCTTCAACGGAAGCCGAACTGAACTGGATACTCCAGAAAATTTCATTATTTTCCTCATTATTGATATCAAATGCATTTTCAATAGAGATTGAAGGTTCTTCGTTATTGATTGCCTGCAATGCAAACTTTGCCGCATTTTCAAAATCGCCCGATTGTGCTATATTATCTTCCTGTGATTCATAATCGGTTCCATCCAGCCAGCCGCGTGTCAGATATGCTTTTGCCAGATAGAAACTGGCGGTGCGTTTATTGGCGCGGCCTACGCCGGAACCGCTACGTTCCAGCAGTTTGGAAGAGGAGGATGCCAGGTAAGTAAATTCATCAATGATAAACTTGTATACATCCGATAAACTGGCGCGTTCATGTTTCATTTCTGCATAGTCGAACATTTTTTCATTTAAGGCAACCGGGCCAAACTGTTGCACAAGCTGGAAATAATACCATGCACGGATGAAGCGGGCTTCATCTACATATTGTGCGCGAACGCTTGTTTCTTCGGTTGTTTCACCATATGCGATAACACTGTTTGCCAGTTGGATACCTTTGTAACAGTTAACATAAAATGTCTTTACCGTACCTTCGTCGGCAGTAAAAGTGTAATGGCTCATCACTACCCCCTGAGATTTTCCGTCAGCATACAGGTCTGTTCCGGCGACGAACATTTGCGGAGGGTTATTGTATAGTGTACGAATAGAGGAATAGGTGCTGTTTGTCAGGCTTTCAAAACCCGTCGCCGTCTTGTAGAACTGATCTGACGGGACATTGGATCTGTTGTCCTGATCCAGAAAATCCGAACAACCAGAAACGACGGCTATAAATAATGCCGCGATAATATATATTTTTTTCATAATCATTACTTTTTTAGAATTGTAAATTTATACCAAACTGAAATGTTCTTGAGCTTACACCGCCACTACCGTCATCGATTTTAGAATCAGCCCATTCCGGGTCAAACCCTTTGTAATCGGTAAAGGTAAAAGGATTTATAATATTTGCATAAACTCTTAGGTTTGAGATGTGAATTTTTGATAGCAGAGATTTCGGGAATGTATAACCGAGCGTAATATTCTTCACTTTCACAAAAGAATTGTCTACAAAATTTTGTGCACGGTCTTCGTTCGCTCCGCTCAACCAGTTTGCGCCGCCTCCTTTTCCGTTCGTTCCGTTTGTCGGAAACGGGTATTTTCCATAGTGCGTGGTTGATTGTGTGGAGATGCTGCCGTCGGAGCCTAATACAGGCGCTCCTGCTGGATAGTAGTAGTCAATATTCAGACGATTCATACCACGTTGGTTGTAGTCCACAAATTCCGCCATGAACGGAGAATAAACCGTCCCTCCCTGACTTGTATAGATGCTTACGGAAAAGTCGAGATTCTTATAGGTTAGATTTGACGAAAAGCTTCCTGTCCATGTCGGGGCATAGTGTCCGAGCACCATTTTGTCATTTGCATCAATGGTTCCGTTACCATCTTTATCATAAATTTTCATCTCTCCTTCATAAAATTTTGTTTTCATATTCGGATCCTTTGCATAAGCTTCTGCTTCTTCACGTGTACATATGCCTGTGTATTTATATCCGTAAACAACATCGATCGGTTGTCCTATGAACCATTTATTTCCGACAAGGTCTTCTTTTGCGTTATTCAACTCTACAATTTTATTGATATTACGGGCATAGGCGAAAGAGGTTTCCCATTGCAGATCCTTGGTGGACACGTTGATTGTGCTTAGTTGGATCTCAATACCTTTGTTATTAACCTTTCCTACATTGCTTACAATGGCTCCGGTATTAGATCCTAATTCAACCGGAGTTTGCATTTCCATCAGCAAATCTTTTGAATCTTTGTTATAAACATCGATCGAACCATTGATCCGGTTTTTGAACAAGCCGAAATCAATACCGATATTAAACTCTGTTGTTTTTTCCCATGTCAGGTCCGGATTGGTCATTGTGTATCCGTATCCGTTGGCAACTGTCGAACCGAAGTTGTAGTAATATTTCACATTAGCCAGCGCCTGTGTATCGTATGGACCTACGCCGGCATTGTTCCCTGTTACTCCGTAGCTGGCACGAAGTTTCAGGTTGCTTAGCCAATCCGTTGATTCCATAAAGCTTTCTTCTGAGATACGCCATGCCAAAGCTGCAGAAGGGAACATGCCCCAGCGATTGTTTTCCTGGAATTTGGAACTACCGTCCCAGCGTGAAGATACGGTCAGTAAATATTTTCCTTTATAAGCATAGTTGATACGGGCAACATAAGAAAGCATGGATAGTTTTTTATAATAACTGTTTTGACTTTGAACCGTGCCCGATCCGAGATTGTACCAGTCTACATCAAACGGCATATCAACTACAGTCATGTCATCACCATTTAATTTTTGCTGATAAACACTATACAGGGCCAGTACGTTGATGCTGTGGTCATCGATCGTTTTTATATAATTAGCCTGCGTATCCCATGTATAGGAGAAAATTTCATCGTTATAGTTTTCTGCCAGATTACTCATTCCCGTACGACGCTGTGTCTGGTCATTATAGAATGTTCCGCGATGTTTTTTTGTGTACATCGGAGATATTGTTGTCTTAAGAATAACTTCTTCAATCGGTTTGTACTGAAAATAAACATTTGCCATGGCATCATACAAGCGGGTATCATCTTTGGAGTTCAGACGATCTACGATAGGACTGATTGTTGAGGTCGGGCCTCCTCCGTCAGGATAGACAACCACGTCTTTTCCCGGTTGGGGAATCGGTTTGCCTTCGTTTTCTCCTTCCCAGTAGTATGCCGGCATTGTCGGAGTCATACGGAACCCGGTCATAATAGAATTTGTACTACCGCTGCGTTGCTTCGATGTTGCCAGATTCGTAGAAAAACCGACTGCTAATTTTTCCGATATTTTATGGTCTAACGCTCCTTTTATATTCCAGCGTTCATAGTTGTCATAATAGATGCCTTCCTCGTTCTGATAGCCAAGACCTACACGATATGAAATGTCTTTGGCATTTCCGGAAATATTTACAAAATGGTTCTGTTGAGAGCCGTCGCGCGTTACTACATCTGCCCAGTCCGTGTAATTCTTATTCAGATACATGTCTTTGATAACCTTGCTGTCTGCTCCCCAGAAGTTGCGCATATTCGCTTCCGTCATTTCCCAAGTGGTTGAGCCGGTAGATGTATTCATGGAAGAGACTAAATATCGTGCGAAGCGCCAATTCATAAACTGGTCCCCATTCATGAAGTCAGGCATATTGGCTACGGTTTTCACACCGTAATAACCATCGTAGCTGACTGTTGTTTTAGCCGCAGTTGCGTCTCCCTTTTTTGTTGTAATCATAACGACCCCGTTTGTAGCGCGTGAACCGTAGATTGCAGTAGAAGAGGCATCTTTCAGAATATCCACTTTTTCAATATCCATCGGATTCAGAAAATTCATATTTTCACATACGACTCCATCAATTACATATAACGGTTCTCCTCCTCCCAATGAACTTTTACCACGTATCTGGATATTGAATCCGTCGCCTGCACGACTGGATGACTGGCTGATATTAACCCCGGCCACCTGTCCCTGCAGACTTTCCATTACAGAAGTGGAACCTTTGGCTGAAATAGTTTCGGATTTTATGCTTCCTACCGCTCCTGTTAAATCCGATTTTTTTACAACGCCATAACCTACTACCACCACTTCATCCAGTGTTTCACTGTCAAAAGAGAGGGTAATAGCCAGTTCGTTTTGGTTGCCAACTTCTACTTCCTGAGGTTTGTAGCCTACATAAGAAATAATTAATATGGCATTTTCCGGAACATCGAGTGTGAAATTTCCGTCTATGTCCGTAACTGTACCGATTGTGGTATCTTTTACACGTACAGAAGCGGAAATCAGGGGTTCGCCGTCTTCATCAATTACATTACCGGTGATTTTCCGGCTTTGTTGCATTACCTGATGAGTTACAGTTGCAGGTTCCGGGAATTTATCTTCGGCGTTTCCATAAAAAGGCAATGATGCCAATGCTAAAGAAAATCCGCAAGTGAGCCAAGCACTTTTTGAGCTCAGACCTTTCTGTTTGAGGAAGGCCTTTTCTGAATTAGATTTTTTTCTCATAATTTATTTAATTTGGTATTAAGGAAATATAAAAAAATATTTATAGTTTGATTTAATTATGAAAACACATTCAGTTTGTCTATTTTATAAAATATGATGATTATTGATAGTATTTATATCGTATCATTGTTATCTTATTTTGATATTCTGAAGTGTGCGTATCAGTTAAAAAAAATTAACCGGTTTTATAAGTAGAATGACAGGTTGTTTCAGTAGTAGTCTATTTTGATTTTAAATAAATTTTAGAACTTCCTTTTACTTTACGATTTCATTATTAATGTACAGGTTATTTAACTTTATATCCTTTGCTCCTGTTATCAGATTACTTTTCTCTACATTATCAAAGCGGCTGTTACTTACCTGTATGTTTTCTATGTTAAAACTGTTGCTGAATCCTGTAATTAAAATACCGTATTCACTCTTTTTACTTGTTATATTGTCCAGGTAAACGTTGCGAACCACAGGAGGAAAACTTCTGTCGCAGACTTCCCGGCTTTCATATAACAGGTTGATTTTAAGCACCGCTTCCCGGCATTCTCCGACGGTTATATTACGCACATAGATATTTTCTATAACACCGCCACGGCAATTATTGGTTTTTATGCGAATTACCCGATCCAGATTTGGGCTGTCCATTTCACAATTTTCGACAAACAGATTTTTATATCCGCCTGAAATTTCACTTCCTATTACTACGCCTCCGTGACCATCCACCATTTTGCAGTTGCGTACAATAATATTTTCGCTGGGGATGTTCCATTTGCGGCCATCTGCATTTCTTCCGCTTTTGATCGCAATACAGTCGTCTCCCGTGTCAAAAAAACATTTTTCGATTAAGACGTTTTTACATGATTCGGGGTCGCAACCATCACTGTTGGGTCCGTGACTTTCGACTTTTACTCCGCTTACGATAATGCTTTCACATAACAAAGGGTGAATCACCCAAAATGGAGAATTTTTTAAGGTTACATCCTGAATCAGGATTGTATGACAACGGTATAAATTGATGAGTTGCGGGCGGAGTCCGCTGCTTAATCCCATTTGCCTTTGGTCAATAGGTGCGAATAACTCTGCATATTGCAGTAACTGTTCTCTTCCTCCCAGACTGGCGGCATCCATTCCTTCTTTCCATCCGAAACGTGGATTTCCACACATATACCACCAGTTTTCATTGCTGCCCTGACCGTCGATGGTGCCTTTTCCGGTGATTGCTATATTAGATTCCTCGTATGCATAGATCAGCGGATGAAGATTATAACAGTCAACTCCCTCCCAACGTGTAATAACTAAATCCGTATACAGGCTTTTATCGGTAGAGAATTTTAGCGTTGCCCCTTCTTCCAGGTGCAGATTGACGTTACTTTTCATCACGATCGGACCTGTAAAAAATACTCCTTTGGGAATAATGACGGTTCCTCCTCCGTTTTTACTGCATGTTTTGATTGCCTGGTTGATCGCTTTATGGGACAATGTGTTGCTGTTTCCTTCTTCTGCTCCGAAATCCTTAATGTTATAGATCTGCTCGGGGAATGAAGTTCTTTTGATCTGTTCTTCAATTTTTATGCTGTTATCCCAGGCATTTTCCGGTATTTGTGCATGAGCCGAAGATACTAAGATGAGAAGGGTGATCGTTCCCGCAATGTGTTTTATTTTATTCATTGTTTTTAGGTATTAAAAGTTTGTTTTTGTTGCAATATTAATACAATTATAGACAATTAGTGTGTATAAATTATCATATATGGTGTAAATTTTAGTTTTTTAATTCCGGGTTATCGATGTATAGACCCCCAATGTGCATAATAAAGCGAAGATAATGAAGGTTATATGTATTGTTTTCATTAAACCTGTACTTACTTCGGGGGTGATGGCTTGATTACCGATGACGATGGATATGACCATGGTTGTTATGCCCATACTGAGCGATTGCCCCACAAGCCTTACCGTTCCGGTAGTTGCCGATGCCATGCTGTAGTTTTTCTTATCGACGGAACTCATAATGGCGTTTGTATTGGGCGAAGAAAATGCGGCAAAACCTATTCCTAAAAAACCCAACATGATCATTAACATTACCAGCGAACTATCGGGTGTAATAAAGAGCGCAATGATAAGTAAAGAAACTGCAATGAGCGCCATGCCGAATGAGGCGATATACCGGGGGGCTATCTTGTCGGAAAGCTTTCCGGCAAAAGGGGACAGGACGGATTGTATAATCGGCTGTACGATTAGCACCAATCCGGCGCTTTGTGCGTCTAATGTTTTTATTTCCTGCAGGTACAGGCTGATTAAGAAGCTGATGGGAAAAGTTGCGGCATAATTGATCAGGGCCGCTGCCGACGACATCCGGAAGGTTCTGTTTTTCAAAAATAAAGAGATGTTAAATACAGGATATTTTTCTTTGCTTTCATGTTTGGCAAAAAGAAAAAGTAATGATGCTGATATGATAATGAGGATGAATCCGGAAATGCGGGGAAGTATGGTCAGTCCATAGATAAGCGCCGTGATTGCCAGCCCGTAGATAACGGATCCCTTTATATCGAATGGTTCGCCTTTAGATTCAACCCATTGTTCTTTCATTGCGATAAATGAGCTTATCAGTGCGATTGTAGAAATACCTGCCGTAATGAAAAAGATGTACTCCCATCCCAGGTTCTGGGTGATAATACCTCCTAATGAAGGACCTGCTGCTATCGATACATAGACGGTTGCAGCATTTATTCCCATAGCCATTCCACGCTCTTTAGGCGGAAATACGGAGGAGATAATCGCTATATTCGTACTGAAGACCATGGCACTTCCGATACCCTGCACAGCTCTCAAAGTGATAAGAAATGTTCCGTTGTATACAAATCCACAACAGAAAGTAGTGATAGCGAATAAGCATAAACCGCCTATGAAAATGTTGCGTTTACCCCAGATATCGGCAAGTCTGCCGAATGGAACCTGGAGTATCGCTGCAGATAACAGGTAAGCAGTGAGAATCCAGCTCTGTTCGATTCCATTCATATTGAATTCACGTGCGATCTGGGGCAATGCCAGGTTTATCGATGAACCCATGAACGGTACGAGCGACGATGCGAGACATGCAATAAATAATATCCGATTCCGGTATGATATTGATGACGTATCTGCAGGCATGACGTTTTTATTTTATAGTTCGGTACTGGTGTTTGTGACAAATGCTAAAGTTACTTTTGGAATGTTACGAGAAGAATGTTTGGATTGAGTGTATTCGGCTTATTTGGGAGGCTTATCTGTCGAATTTTAATAATGTCATTATTTCAATATCTTCCGGTAATTTATCTCTTCCGTTCAACTCTTCCAATTCAATAATATAGTTGAAAAATATGTTTCTCACCCCAATTTTACGGATTAAATGATATGCAGCCAGGCTGGTTCCTCCGGTTGCAAGCAAATCGTCATGAATTAAAACAACATCCTCTTTTTCCAATGCGTCTTCATGAATTTGTATACTGTCGGATCCGTATTCTTTCTGATATATTTCTTCAATCGTTTTAGCCGGCAATTTGCCCGGCTTTCTGATCGGTATGAATCCGGCGTTGAGGTTTTGAGCCAGGATACTGCCCATGATAAACCCTCTTGATTCTATTCCTGCAACTTTTGTAATGCCGTAATTTTTATAATAACCGGTGAGGATTGCCGATACTTCCTGTAAGGCTTGCGGATCTTTAAATAAGGTAGATACGTCTTTGAACTGAACTCCTTTAACAGGAAAATCCGGGACGTTTCTTATGTATTTCCGAAGATCGTCTATATCTTTCATTGTCAATTGCATTATTTTGTGTCTGTAGTTTTGTATAGTTTGACAAAAGTAAGCTAAAAAAAGATGAAATCCTTGAATTGGGATATCCGGATTGATTGATTTTTTATTTTATGCATAATCGCTATATTTGCGTTGGTTTTGGATTTTATTATAATTGAGAATAGGAGGTATAAGGTAATGATTTTTCAAAAAGAATTTAATTTGTCGGGACGAGGTCGCGGCTTTCATCTTGTAACGGACGAAATATTACGCAACCTGCCTTCGTTGCCTAAAATTGGTATGTTATTTCTTTTTATAAAACATACCTCGGCCGCCTTATTAATCAATGAGAATGCTGATCCGGATGTTCAAACGGATCTGAATGCCATATTTGATCGTCTGGTTAAAGAACGGGAACCTTATTACCGGCATACATGCGAAGGTGATGACGATATGCCCGCACATGCCAAGTCTGCCATCATCGGTTCAAATTTAACTATACCGGTTACAAACGGACGTCTTAATATGGGAATATGGCAGGGTATTTATCTGTGCGAATTCCGTAATCGTTCATCCGGGCGAAGAATTGTGGCAACGGTTATCGGTGAATGATAGTTTAGTTGCCGGAAAAAGATATCTGAATCATGTTTTGGCGTAGATGCTCTTATGATCAGTCGAATGGCAGTCCGCTAAAGCGGCGTATATAGAAATGGTCTATAATGCCATTACCGTTACTGTTCACAATATAACGTATGATTTCCGCGATTTCCTCCGGTTGTATTAGTTCTTCCGGATGGATATCCGGGCGGACCCTGGTGACCATTTCCGTCGCAACTCCTCCGGGTGATATCAGATGTACGCGTATACCGAGTGGTTGTACTTCTTTGGCCAGTACTTTTGTAAAACCGGTAAGTGCGTGTTTTGATGAAGCATAAACCGATTGGTAGATGTATCCTTTGAATCCTACTACGGAAGCAATGTTGATAATAATGGCTTTTTTCGATTTTTTCAGAAAAGGCATTGCCTCCTTACAAAGGAAAAAAGGGGCCCGCGCATTTACATTGAAGATCCGTTCCCAGTCTTCAATGCCTGTGTCTGTAAAGCTACCTGACATGGTAATGCCTGCGCAGTTGACTAATACGTCTAGTTGTTTAAAATGTCCGGTTGCCTCTTTTATGATAGCTTCCGGTGTATGATTGTGTGTAAGATCTGCTGTTATCGCTAAGCCTTTTTGTCCGATAGATTCTATTTCCGCGATCACTTTTTTGAGTTGTTCCGTATCACGTCCTGTTATGGCTACTTCATATCCGTTTTGTGCCAGCTCCAGGGCGATAGCCCTGCCTATTCCGCGTGATCCCCCTGTTACTATTGCTACTTTCATGATTTTAATGATATTTGTTGGCTGGTTGATTTTATTCTTTAGTTATTTCGCCGGCGATATTGGAATTCATCCGTTTTCGGATGTCGTCGACAGGTAAGCCATGTGCCAGCAGAAACATGAGTTTCGTAATAGCCGACTCCGGTGTGCTGTCGTAGCCGCTGATTACACCGGCGGATAGTAATTGATGACCGGTTTTGTAACGTTCCATTTCCACTGCACCGATGAGACATTGTGTGATGTTTATGACAATGATATTTTTTTTAGTCGCTTCTTTCAATAGCCGGATCAACCATTCTTTTTGCGGTGCATTACCGGATCCGAAGGTTTTCATGACCACGGCTCGCAGGCCGGGGGCATTGAATATGGCTGATACGGCCTCTTCCCGTATTCCCGGAAAAAGAGTAAATATCACAACATTTGCGTCAAGAAGGTAGTGGGGCTTCATTGGGCGTGACAGATCCGGTTTACGTAAAAGGTGAGTCTCATACTTTATATGTACGCCCGCGTGTGCCAATATGGGAAAGTTATATGAACGGAACGCATTGAAGTTTTCCGCATTTACTTTCGTGGTACGGTTACCGCGCATCAGGCTGTTTTCGAAGAGTATGCATACTTCGGAGACGACCGGTGTTCCGTCCGGATTTGCTGCCGCTGCGATTTCAATGGCTGTTATGAGATTTTCTTTTCCGTCAGTTCGCAACATCCCGATAGGAAGTTGTGAACCTGTTAGTATAACGGGTTTACCGAGATTTTCCAACATGAAGCTTAGCGCGGATGCCGTATATGACATTGTATCCGTGCCATGAAGAATCACAAATCCGTCAAAATGGTCATAATTGTCGCTTATTATTTCAACAAGTTTCGCCCAATCCGAAGGTTCCATGTCGGAAGAATCGATAGGCGGGTTGAACTGGTATATTTCAATCGTGTAGTTGAAGCGTTTCAATTCGGGTACATAATTGAGAAGATGATCAAAATTAAAGCTTTCGAGGGCTCCTGTTTCCGGGTTTTCTATCATTCCTATCGTGCCGCCCGTATATATTAACAGTACGGAACGACTTGCCGTATTTTTTTTATGCATTTTAATGTTCTTCTGCTTTTATTATGCAAATATGCAATTTTTATTGGAGATTTTAAATAAAATAGATTGACTTTGTCATTTTGTCGCTATTTTTTCCTTGTTTTAATGTATTGTTGCCGAGTGTAATGACAAAATGACACAAAAAGTCTCTGGCATGAGATTTGATTTATAGAGGGCGTAAGGGCACAAAAAGTCCGAAAGAAATAAAATATTTAATTTAAAATAGGAGGATTTAATTATGGCAACTTTAGCAAGAAGAGATCAGGGGTGGTTACCTTTATTTTTTAATGATTTTTTCAAAGATGACTGGAAAGTCGGAACGAGTTCTACGGTTCCTGCAATTAATGTAAAGGAAAGTGAGGATGCTTATATCGTAGAAGTCGCTGCTGCTGGAATGACTAAAGATGATTTTAACGTGAGGATTGACGATGACAATGATCTGGTGATTACAATGGAGAAAAAGAGTGAAAGCAAGGATGAAAATAAAGAAGCGCGTTACCTGCGTCGTGAATTTTCCTACTCTAAATTCCAACAGACGATGATTTTACCTGACAATGTGAACAAAGAAAAGATTGAAGCGAAGGTAGAGCATGGAGTATTAGCGGTTAATTTACCAAAACTTACCGAAAATGAGATTCAGAAAAAACAACGTTCGATAAGTATCGGATAAGGTAAAATTTTTTTCGTTTTTTTCATAGTATTATAAGTGTTAGTTAGTATTTTGGAAGCCGGTGTGCAGTTGATTGCACGCCGGTCTTTTTTATATATATCTGCTGTAAAGCGGTATTCTATATAGTATGGTCGTTATTTTCGCACTTTTGTTTGATTTGTTTCATAGTTTTGTTATATTTGAAGTCATATTTGTACTATCATAAACAGGTA
>JAITVS010000335.1 GCA_031285685.1 Tannerella sp. | reverse complement strand
GGCAAAAATCCGGGCGCATACTGACATGATCAAATTCATCGACAGCCGGATAGGTCCGTTCGCTATAACTGTTGCTAAGCATAACCGACAGATGTGCTCCGGCAGAAAAACCCATGACTCCGATACGATCAGGATGTATATTCAATTTTTCATGATTTGCCCGGACATAACTGATGGCACGTTGGGCATCCTGCAACGGAGCCGCATGTTTTTCACGGCCTTCGCGGCGCGGCACGCGGTATTTAAGCAGAATCGCCGTGATACCAAGGTCATTCAGCCAGTCACAAATTTCCGTCCCCTCCATGTCGTAGGCAAGTCGGCCATAACCTCCACCCGGACAAACGATCATCGCAGTTCCGCATGCCAGTTCCTGAACAGGGTGATAGATTGTAATTACAGGGTCACTGACATTACTCATACGCTGCACGGTTTCTCCCCCCATCTTATTACCGGTAAGGTCCGATGTTTCTGCCGGCAAAGTAACAGTTTCCCCGGGAGCAACACCCGGAAACAATCTGATTTCGTCCTGCGAAAAGGCATTGATGCCGGTCATATTGATAAGTAGGAATAACAGGTTAAAAATTTTGTTCATGGCTGGTAAGGATATTTTGTGTTCGATTATTTAATTTCCAGCTTATCGCTTACTTCAAATTCATTATTATCCGCATCGTAAAATTTATACTCCAGAAAGCCAAGGCTCTGATCCGGAATAATTCTCATCTGACTGCTGTATTTCCATTTCCAGCGTTTCAACATCGAGATAAAACCTTTTGATATATAAGCATATACATACGGATGAACATGAAGCTTAAACCTCTTCATATTCAATTTATTCGTCAGATTATCAAGCTTTTCTTCAAGTGTATCCGTAAACAGGATAGAAGGCTTGGAATGACCGGTGCCCAGACATGTCGGACATTTTTCCGACGTATCGATATCGATCACGGAACGGACACGCTGACGCGTAATCTGCATCAGTCCGAATTTACTTAACGGTAAAATATTATGACGCGCACGGTCACGGGACATGGCCGTAGTCATATGCTCAAACAATTTATGACGATGCGCGGCATCCGTCATATCGATAAAATCCACAACAATGATACCACCCATATCACGCAAACGCAACTGGCGGGCTAATTCATTCGCAGCAGCAAGATTCACATTAAAGGAAGCTTCCTCCGGCTCATTGCCGTTCTTATTGGAACGGTTGCCGCTATTGACATCCACTACATGCATGGCTTCCGTATGCTCTATGATCAGGTAAGCGCCATTCCTGAATGTCACTGTACGCGCAAGCGATGATTTTATCTGCTTGGTAATCGCAAAATGATCGAAGATGGGAAGTTCGCCGGTATAATGTTTGACAATGCCCTTTTGTTCCGGCGATATGAGCGTCACATAGTCCAATACGCTTTTATACGCATCGCTGTCATTAATATAGATATGCTCAAACGTAGGATTGAGAACATCACGCAACAAGGCCACCATCCGCGAAGTCTCCTCATAAAACAGGGACGGTTTTTTCGCTTTAGGCAGTTTAACGATGTTATCATCAAAACGTTTTTGCAATGTTTTTAATTCATGATCAAGTTCGGCTACACGTTTTCCTTCTGCGGAAGTACGTACTATCACACCGAAATTTTTAGTCTTAACACTTTGGATAAGCTGACGTAAACGGACACGTTCTTCGTTGGATTTGATTTTCGTGGATACGGAGACCTTGTCATAGAACGGTATTAGAACAAGATAGCGGCCGGCAAACGACAGTTCGGCCGTCAATCGCGGCCCTTTGGTGGAGATCGGCTCTTTGGCTATCTGAACCAGGATTTCCTCTCCGGCTGTAAGTACATCCGCGATCTTTCCGTCTTTAGGCAATTCCGGCAGAAAAGAAATCTTTGAAAACGGATGATTCTTTTTGTCACCGGACAACAATTTCTTCAGATATTTCTGCTGTGTATTAAAATTAGGACCAAGATCCTGATAATGAAGAAACCCTTCTTTTTTATAACCGACATCGATAAAGGCGGCATTAAGCCCGGGAAGTAACTTTTTAACTTTCCCGAAATAGATATCGCCTACGGCATAAGAATCATTACGGGTTTCTTTTTGAAACTCGACGAGAACATTGTCCTCCATCACGGCGATGGATACTTCTTTAGGGGTTACATCTACTACTATATCACTTACCACGTTTATCTACACTTTTACTTACGAATGATAAGCAAAAGAACAAACTTAAATAACTTATCTTTATTAAGCTTGTTCTTTTACATTCCTTTATCCCAGACTTATTTCTTTTTATGTCTGTTTTTTTTCAGTCTTTTTTTACGCTTATGCGTAGCCATTTTATGTCTTTTTCTCTTCTTACCGCTTGGCATAGTACATTTATTTTATAGTGTTCTTATTTTTTCTTTTTAGATTTTTTCTTTCCGCTGGCAATAGCTTCCATAAAAACTTTTGCAGGTTTAAATGCCGGGATATTATGTTCCGGAATAGTGATCGTAGTATTTTTTGAAATATTACGGGCTTTTTTCTCAGCTCTTTTCTTTACGATAAAACTACCGAAACCTCTCAAATAAACGTTCTCGCCTTCTTCCAAAGACTTCTTAATTGAATCCATGTAAGAAGTAACGATGTTTAAAACCTCTGTTTTCTCAACGCCCGTATTTTTTGATATCAGGCTAATAAGTTCTGCTTTAGTCATGTTAAATAATTTATTAAATGAATATTACGTTTCAATTTTTGGAGTGCAAATATACTACTTTTCCATGATAGATAAAAAAAAAACGACTTTTTTTTGCATTAAATCAATTTTAATCCTCCTTCTTAGCCCGAATAATGACCCGATTAAACCTTAATAAATGAATCAAAAGCAAGTAAATCAATCAATTATCCATAAAACAGAATATAAATTTTGAATAATAAAAAATAGTTTATATATTTGTACTTATTTACCTTTTATTAAACATTAATATTATGTCATTGAACAAAGTCATTTTAATTGGCAACGTAGGAAAAGATCCTGACGTACGTTATTTTGATAACGGAAATGCCCTGGCAAACTTTCCGCTGGCAACATCCGAGCGCGGATATAAGCTGGCAAACGGAACAGAGGTCCCCGAACGCACCGAGTGGCACAATATAGTGGCTTCGCGCGACCGTGCACAATTTGTTGAAAAATACGTAAAGAAAGGTTCGTCCGTTTACGTCGAAGGGAAGATTCGCACGCGCAACTATGATGATAAGGACGGCAACAAGCGCTATGTTACGGAAATTTATGCCGACCGTATCGAATTCTACTCAACCGGTAGCGGACGGCGTGACGGCGCAAATGAAAACGACGCAAACGCATCGGCCGCACCTGTTAACCCTCCTGCATCCGCAGATATTCCGGCAGTATCGGATCAGGCTGACGACCTGCCGTTTTAAAAGTATTAACTAATAAATCAGACTTTGGAATCAGACGATTATTATCCGGGATTGCTGCTGCAATTAACTGAAAACGGAATTATTGCAGATTTTGCAGCAGCATTTGGCATCATTTTCATATTACTTTGTTTCGCTACTATTTTATCTGCCGCCGAAAACGCCGTATCTTACCTGTCGCAGGAAGACATGAGCAAAGTGGAAGAAAGTCATTCGGCGAGAGATAAAAGTATAATTTATCTGTCCGAGCATCTGCGGATGATGAAAGCTTCATGCAGCATAATCTATGCCGTTATTATCATTGCAGTTACCGCCTTGTGCATCTACGGAATCAATATGCTGGGCATAGTAACATTTCCGCTCTCGTTTCTTATTGCATCGCTCACTGCCTTATTACTATGGTTCGTTTTTTATGGCATTGCACCCAAGCTCATGTCAAATCATAAGCTAAGTACAGCACGTATCATGGCGCCATTGCTCAGAGTAATCATTAAAATAGGAATACCATTTTTACGCATGACATCCATACCTGTGGAAAATGTTGAGGATGAAACGCCCAGAAAAAAACAGGTCCCGCTGGCAAACGAAGCGCCGAACGACATGTACGAAGAAAAGGAGATGCTGGAGGAAATCATACACTTCTACAACAAAAAGGCCAACGAGATTATGACTCCCCGTACGGATATCGAAGCGATCGAAATAAAAAATCATCTCAAAGACGCGATCGACATTATTGTAAAATCCGGCTATTCGCGAATCCCCGTATATGAAGACAATGAAGATAATATCAAAGGTGTGCTTTTTGCTAAAGATATTATTCCTTTACTCAATAATCAGGAAGATTTCAAATGGCAGTCCCTTATGCGGAAACCTTTTTTTGTACCGGAAACAAAGAAAATATACGACCTGCTGGACGAATTACGGTCCAGCAAAACGCATATGGCCATTGTCGTTGACGAGTTCGGATGTACTTCCGGGCTGGTAACTATGGAAGACATCATTGAAGAGATTATCGGAGATATTTCCGACGAATACGACGAAGACGAACACTCGTTCGTGTCATTACCCGATGGCAGTTATATCTTTGAAGGAAAGACCCAGTTGAATGATTTCTTTCGCGAAACAGGTATTCCTCCGTCGGATTTCAGCGAACACACCGAAGAGGCGGAAACCCTGACCGGACTGATGCTTGCGATCAAAGGCACATTACCACACAGGCGCGAAGTCCTTGATTATAAAAATTACCGGTTCCGTATACTCGAAGCGGACGGCAGGCGTGTATTAAAGGTAAAGATCAGCATCATTCCGCAAAAAGAAGAAAAAAAATAAAGATGATAATGCAAAACATCATTTCATTTCTGATCTTCACATCCATCCTGTTTTCATGTACAAGAAACTATACGCCCAAACCGAAAGGATTTCTTCGTATAGAACTGCCGGCTGCACAATATGCAGCTTTTAATGAAACCGGATTGCCATATACATTTTCCGTATCCCGGCAGGCGACAATCGAATTACCGCCGACGGACAGCGCAACCCATTGGCTGAACATCGATTATCCCGGTTTACAGGCTAAAATATATTGCAGTTACAAACAGATCACACATCAGACTCTTCACGAATACACGGATGAATGCATTAAACTTGCCGAACGGGCAACCAGAAATGCGGACGCGATTACAGAAAAGTTCTATGAGAACAAGGAAAATAAGGTCTATGGCACCTTATTCCTGATCGAGGGAGAATCGGCATCACCCATTCAGTTTTTGCTGACCGACAGTATGGCGCATTTCTTTCGCGGAGCATTGTATTATAAAGAAAAATCGAACACGGATTCCATTGCACCTGTTACCGAATACATAAAGAACGATATCACCGAACTTATTCAAACATTTCACTGGAAAAAATAATGCCGCTATTACTTACTCGCCAATCACCGGTCATGGGTATATGGAAATCCACAGAACCATGGCAGGATATGCTGGAATCTTTCCGGAATAAAGAGATTTATTCCCATGATGTTCTCAAAATACAGTCGGACAAACGAAAACAGGAATGGCTCGCCGTACGGTTACTATTAAAACACCTGTCCGGTTCGGAAACACCCATCAGTTACCATGATAACGGAGCCCCTTTCTTGTGTGATAGCCCTTACCATATCAGCATTTCACATACAGTCGGTTATGCAGCTGTTATCTTAAGCAAAAATCCAAATCCCGGCATTGATATCGAATACCGCTCGGAACGGGCATGGAAACTACGTCATAAATATATGGGTAAAAAAGAACAGGAAATGTTCACCTTACTATGCGGTGATAAACAAACCGGTGATGAGAAGCATTCCGGACAAACAACGCTTGCCACAGTATGTTGGTGCGCTAAAGAAACTGCCTATAAAGCCCTCCGGAAAACCGAAGTGGATTTTATAGAACATCTTCATGTATTACCCTTTACGCTATTTGAAAAAGGTAACTTTTTACTGAAAGAAACCAAAACATCTAAACAGGAAGTATTTAATATTCACTACCAGATAACTGAAGATTTTATAATAACATGGAAAGAATAACGGAAAAAATGCATGTCAGATTAGGCAAAACGGAAATATCGGTCAATAAAAACGGATTCGGTGCTTTACCCATTCAACGCATTTCGATAAAAGAGGCCGTATATCTGTTACATAAGGCTTATGACGGAGGTATTCGCTTTTTCGATACGGCCCGGTTCTATACTGATAGCGAAGAAAAAATAGGTAAAGCATTCGGAGGGATGCGTGATAAAGTGATCATCGCATCCAAGACAATGGCAAAAAATGCCGCCGGCTTCCATCAGGATCTTGAAACGACTCTGACGAATCTCGGAACGGATTACCTGGATCTATATCAGTTTCACAATCCCGCATGCTGTCCCAAACCCGGTGATGAAAGCAAGCTTTACGAAGCGATGACCGAAGCTGTACAAAAGGGACATGTACGCCACATCGGTATCACCAATCATCAATTAAAAGTCGCCCATGAAGCCATAGACAGTGGTCTATATGAAACGCTGCAGTTTCCATTCTGTTACCTCTCCGGAGAAAAAGAATTGGAATTAGTAGAAAAATGCAAAAGTCGCGATATGGGTTTTATTGCCATGAAAGCGCTTTCCGGCGGACTTATTACTAACTCGTCTGCCGCGTACGCCTTTTTATCACAATATGAAAATGTACTTCCTATATGGGGAATCCAACGTGAAAAAGAACTGAATGAGTTTCTTACCTATATTCAGGAACCACCTTCCATGAACGAAGAAATTACGGCGTTTATTGAACGGGAAAGAAAAGAATTGCAGGGAGATTTTTGCCGCGGATGCGGATACTGCATGCCTTGCCCGGTCGATATCGAGATCAACAACTGCGCCCGTATGTCATTGTTGCTGCGGCGTTCACCGGCAGCGCTGCAACTGACAAAAGAGATACAGGAGAAAATGTACAAAATAGAAAACTGCATACATTGTGATCAATGTAAAAAAAAGTGCCCTTACGGACTTGATACCCCGGCCCTGCTTCGGAAAAACTACGAAGATTACATAAATGTATTAACCGGCAAAACCGTTGTATAACTAATGACATTAAATTATATAGAAATGAATACCCGGAAAAAAAAATCACTGATCATCCTATTTCTTGCAATCCTTGTAGTTTCCTGCTCCAAAGATAAAACATACTTGTCATTCAGCGAGTTTCAAAAATTCAGTATATCGGAAAATCTCACCACCGATGACCCCCATGAACTGATCCAAAAAACCGAAACATTGTATTTTACAGACGGTGAATTACAATCCGGCACAGTCAAACAGGTGATACCTTACTACGACAATTACACATTGGAATGCGAAAGCAACCTGTCATATACAAATACGGTGGTCATTATGACAGGATGTGGGGGAGAAAAGGCTACCTACATCGTCAATAAAGAGGGATTTGCCGTTTCATGTAATGTTGAAGAATCCGGATTATTGCGCCATTATGAATTCACTTACCGGAACGAATACCTCTGTACTGTTACCGAAACCATAGACAATACGGAAACGTTCCGGATGGAATTATTTTACAACAAAGGAGATCTGATTAAAACGACAATAACAAGGTCCGATGAAAACAATACCCTCCACTTCGCTCCCACCCCCGAAAAAAACGTAAGCAGGCTGCCCTTACTTTATCTGACTGAAATATATCCTTTATATTTTCATAAAATGGCCATATATGCCGGAATCCTGGGAAAAGCGCCTCAGCATCTTATTCAACAAATAACACAGGAAAATAATGTTTCGGATACGGCAAATTACTCTTATAAATTCAGTAATGAATATATTATTAGTTGTGATATAGAAATAATTACCGGTATATACAAGTCATACCGTTCAATAAAATTTAATTATGAATAATCGCATAAAAACGCTAACTTTGCGGCGAAATTCATAAAAAGTCTGATGAACAGCACTGAATTTGAAGGATATTCCGGCATATACCTCCATGACATTACGTTTTCGAACGACATAGTGCTGGTCATTGTGCTGATCCTGCTGTCGGCATTTGCACTGATATTCCGGCTGAATGTTCCCTTATTCGGTAAAATGATAAGCAATATCAGCGCCGGGGAGCAAAGACAAAGCATTTTTGAGACGACAGAGAGAGACAGTTTTCTGTTTAATACATTCATGACATTTCAAACACTCCTTTTGTGCAGTATTTACATATTTTCCGTTGCCGTTAAATATAAATATTTTATTAAACCGGATATATTGACGACATTGGCTTCAATAGGCATATTACTTATTTTTCTTTTTATCTTCTACATGTTTAAAAAGTCTCTGTATGCTCTGTTCGGGCACATATTCGCCGAAAAATCCGCATATAGAATGATATTTACAAATTATCAGGCATTATTCTGTACCTGGGGCATCTTTTTGTATATTCCGGTTTTATGGATATTACTGATCGGAAAATATATATTTACGGCAATTGCCATGATGACTATCAGTTACTTATTATTTAGAGCAATTCTTGTATTTAGATTTATTCATATATTTTTCAATAAAAATACGGGGTTATTGTTTTTAAGTTTGTACCTTTGCGCCCAAGAAATTATACCATTGGTATTTTTATACGAGGGTTTGATTTATATGTATAATATTATCGAAATAAATAATATATGGCAGTGACTATCAAAAAAATGTTGGTATCCCAACCTCAACCAACCTCGAGTAAATCACCTTATTTTGACATTGCGAAGAAATATGGCGTAGAAATCGATTTCAGACCGTTCATCAAAGTAGAACCATTATCTGCAAAAGAGTTCAGACAGCAGAGGGTGTCTATTCTGGACTACAACGCTATTATTTTTACAGCACGTACGGCAGTGGATCATTTTTTCAATTTATGCGAAGAATTACGCATTACCATTCCGGAAACGATGAAGTATTTCTGTATGACCGAAACAATTGCTGTTTATCTGCAGAAATATACCATCTATCGCAAACGCAAGGTGTTTTTCAGTCCGAGCGGACATATGGAGGATCTGGTAAAGTTAGTGGCGAAACATCCGAAAGAGAAGTATATGATTCCCGTTTCGGACGTTCATAAAGACGATCTGATGGTGTCTCTGGACACCAAAAAAATCCACTACAAAACAGCGATCATGTATCGTACGGTCAGTAATAATTTCACAAAAGAAGAAAAATTCGATTATGACATGTTGCTGTTTTTCAGCCCGTCAGGGATTTCATCTTTATTGAAAAACTTTCCCAAATTTAAGCAAAAAGATATCCGCATCGGATGCTTCGGACCGACAACTGCCAAAGCTGCTGTCGATGCCGGGCTCCGCCTCGACATCGAAGCGCCGACTCCGGAAGCGCCATCTATGACTGCTGCCATTGAGCAATATTTAAAAAAAGAAATGGGTAACGGTAAGAAAAAATGATGGAAGACGCTGAAAGGAAAATTTTTCCTAAAAGCGAACGTCTGTTTTTAAAAAAAGATATTGACAGATTGTTCAACAACGGACAATCATTTATATCATATCCTTTGCGAATCGTATATTTGTCGGACACCGGGAATAATTCTCCGGAGTCCGGCATTTCTATTTTGGTCAGTGTCCCCAAAAAGCGCATCAAACGTGCAGTTAAACGCAATCGCATCAAACGACTTATCCGCGAAACATTCAGGCTGAATAAAAATGCAATTATTCCCCATCACATTCTAAACGGCAAACATCTGCACATAGCATTCATGTATGTCTGTAATGATATTTTATCCTATACGGATATAGAAAAAGCAATGCTCAAAGCATTGAAAAGCATTTGTATAAAAGAAAACAGGTTCGAATGAAACAACTACTGACTACTCTGTTTTTGTTACCGGTCTATTTCTACCGGTACTGTATATCCCCCCTGACCCCGGCAAGTTGCAGATATACCCCGACATGCTCCGAGTATGCGATACAGGCATTAAAAAAATACGGCCCGTTAAAAGGCAGTTGGTTGGCCATAAAACGTATTCTGCGGTGTCATCCGTGGGGAGGATGCGGATATGATCCGGTACCCTGACAGTCGGAAAAGCGATTACCTGGGATTTACAGGTAAACGAATTAATAATGGCTTTTGTTTATGACCTACTGTGACATACATACCCACCAACCGGGACTACATCCGGAAGATATTGCGGTCATATCCGTAGATATACGTAATTTTTTTGCATCACATGTACGACAGGACAATCCGGACAACAAGTCTAAAACCGCATTCATAGAAAAACAGGCAACGGAAAAAATTAATTATTATGCCGTGGGAGTCCATCCCTGGTATATAGACAAGATCCATGCAGATACAGCGAACGATCTTTTTGCAAAGGTATGCGAATATGCACACTTTCCGGAAATCGTAGCTATAGGCGAAACCGGATTAGATAAAATGACCGCAAAAACTGAAAATGATTTTATATTCCAACAGGAACTGTTTCTTTTACATGCTCACCTATCCGAAGAGGTTAAAAAACCTCTTATCATACATTGTGTAAAAGCATGGGACGAACTATTGCGCATCCGTAAATCCATAAATCCATCCATGCCCTGGATTATTCATGGATTCAGAGGAAAAGAGAAACTTGCTACCCAATTACTGAATACCGGTTTTTATTTGTCGTTCGGAATGTATTATAACACGGGAGCCCTGCAAATGGCGTGGACAAAACGCCGCCTCCTTATAGAAACAGATGATAAAAACATGGATATCCGCGATGTGTACAAATTAATAGCAAAAGATTTGCATATTCCCGAAAGTAAATTGTCCGAAGAAATAGCATTCTTTTTTAATACCACGATTCTAACTTCCGGAGGACTTTTTACATGATTCCGGCCAGATCTTTAGTAATAAAAACAAAGTCAGAATTTTGTTTGCCGTGCCCTCAATTTGCACTATCTTTATTCAAAAAATGAAGATCGGCAGCGCTTCGGGAAATGAAAACAAATAAATTTGTTTTGCATTTCTCTCAGCTTGCACTATCTTTGTGCAACTATTTAAAATAATAAATAATACGATGAATTTTGTTGAAGAACTGAAATGGAGGGGCATGATCCATGACATGATGCCCGGTACGGAAGAACAGCTACAAAAAGAAATGACATCCGCTTATGTAGGAATAGACCCAACGGCCGATTCTTTACATATCGGACACCTGGTCAGTGTTATGATGTTGAAGCATTTTCAGCGTGCGGGACATCGCCCTATCGCCCTTGTCGGAGGAGCGACCGGTATGATTGGCGACCCATCAATGAAATCTGCCGAGCGTAACCTGCTTGACGAAAAGACATTACGTCACAATCAGGATAGCATCAAAAAACAGCTTTCCAAGTTTCTTGATTTCGACTCCGATGCGCCTAACGCAGCGAAGTTGGTAAACAATTACGATTGGATGAAGGAATATACTTTTCTGGATTTCATCCGTGACATCGGAAAACATCTCACGGTAAACTATATGATGTCTAAAGACTCGGTAAAAAAACGCCTGAGTTCGGAATCAAATGTAGGCATGTCGTTTACTGAATTTTCATACCAGTTATTGCAGGGCTACGACTATTTGTACCTGTATCAGAATGAAGGATGCCGCCTTCAGATGGGAGGATCCGACCAATGGGGAAACATTACGACAGGAACGGAACTTATACGTCGTATCATGGGACCCGAAGCCGAAGCGTTTGCTCTTGTATGTCCCCTTATCACAAAAGCGGACGGTGGTAAATTCGGCAAAACCGAATCAGGTAACGTATGGCTTGACCGCCGTTACACATCACCCTATAAATTTTATCAGTTCTGGTTGAATGTAAGTGATGAGGATGCAGCAAAGTACATCAAGATATTTACCGCATTGAGTCAGGAAGAAATTTCAGTTCTTGAAAAAGAACAGGCTGAAGCTCCGCACCTGCGTCCGCTACAGAAACGCCTGGCACAGGAAGTGACGGTTATGGTACACTCCGAAGAAGATTATAATACAGCAGTCGAAGCATCCAATATTTTATTCGGCAATGCAACATCAGACACATTGAAAAAAATCGATGAAGAGACTTTACTATCCGTATTTGAAGGAGTACCGCAGTTTGAAATATCACGGGACGAACTCTCTGCCGGAATCAAAGCAATTGATTTGTTCACGGATAAAGCCGCCATCTTCCCGTCAAAAGGAGAAATGCGCAAGTTGGTGCAAAGTGGTGGAGTGAGCTTAAATAAAGAAAAGCTGACAGACCATGACTCCGTTATGAATACCGATTCACTGCTAAACGGCAAATATTTGCTTGTTCAACGCGGAAAGAAGAATTACTTTTTACTGATTGCAAAATAGATATTTTCAAAAAAAGTTGCAAATATGAGATTAAACTCATACCTTTGCACCGCTTTTCAAAAATAAAGCACCGGATTGTCTCATGGTGTAATGGTAGCACAACAGGTTTTGGTTCTGTTTGTTCAGGTTCGAATCCTGATGAGACAACGACAAAAAAGAGCAATATGTTTATTATCAACATATTGCTCTTTTTTATTTAAGAAAATTCCCCGCTTAATAGAAGATCTATCACCTCATTGATTAAATTGATTTGACAAACGGACTTATTTTCATTACCTTTACACAAGATTATATTAAAAGAAAATATATTATGGAAGGTTTAAAAAAAATAATCAAAGAAAGAAGGTCGTATTACAATTTATCTGACAAGAGTCCTGTCTCCGACAAAGAAATAAAGGAACTCATTGATTTTGCAGTATTAAACGTGCCGTCAGCATTCAATTCCCAAACAACCAGGGTCGTTCTCCTACTGAATGAACATCATACAAAATTATGGGACATTGTAAAAGACGTATTATTAAAGATAACAGGCCCAGACAAATTCGGACCTACGAAAGAAAAGATTGAGACATCGTTTCAATCCGGTTATGGAACCATACTTTTTTATGAAGATCAGAGTATTATAAGGGGCTTACAGGAACAATTCTCCTCCTACAGTGAGAAATTTCCGGGGTGGTCGGAGCACACGTCCGCAATGCACCAATATGCAATATGGATGTTACTGGAAGATGCCGGATTCGGGGCAACCGTTCAACACTACAACCCGGTCATTGATGCCGAGGTGGCTAAGACCTGGAATATAAATCCGGATTGGGAACTGAAATGCCAGATGCCTTTCGGCATACCAACGGCAAAACCCGGAGAAAAGGAGTTTGGTCCGCTGGAAAAGCGGGTACTGATCTTTGAATAAACAATGGAAAATAAATATTGAAAATGGCGATGTACGCGACTTTCTAAATAAAAATCGCATCTCTTAAAATAAGAAATGCGATTTTATTATTTCTATTGCTTTATCCAAAAACACTCAATTCCCTCAGAAACTTCCGTAATTGACCTGAAAACAGGGTAATTTGAGTTCTTTACGCCACATCTCTACAACCTGGTCGCGGTCATCAAGGATGAATTCAATATAATATTTACCGGCAATCTCCGTCTCGAATATTTCCCGTTTTATAACAGCATCCTTTCGAAAATCTTTCGATGGGCGCATCCATAATTGATGGTACGGAATATGATACTGACAGAGAAATTTGATTGTCGGTTCACGGAAACGTTCTTCGCGCCCGGACACCAGCAATATCCGGTAACCTTCTTTGGCAAAAACATTCAAGGTATTGACAACAGGCTCGTTCGGCTCATCCTTATCGGCATGCGTAGCATCGAACGGATTACGGTGATCCATTAAAGCTAACGTACCGTCAAGATCGCAGATAATTGCCTTAGGCAAAGCCGGATCCTGCTTTACGACTCTTTCCCGGTTATCCGTTTGAGGCCGCATGGAAAAATCAAAAGTCTTTTTCAGTGCCTCAAATTCTTTCAGGTATTTACGTTGAACTGCTTCCGGAATAAATTTACCAGTTTCCTTATACCGTTTGTCACATCGTTCGGCAATCTCTCCGGCGTCAATATCGAATATTTTAAATGATATATCAGCCATATGGTTGAACTTTTCTATGTAATGTTTCAAATATTCCGCACGGCAATGAGTAGCATCAATTAACACATTATACTTTTTCCTCAACAAAGTATCAATTGAAGCATCCAATATGCCTGTAATCGCTCCCTCTTCGTGAGGCGACAAGTCAGAAGACACAAGGTGCATCATCCTGAGATCATCGCGACACAGGCGCATCCAGTTTTCTTCGGTACGGATAAAATATCTGGCAAAGGTGCTTTTCCCCGATCCGGGCACACCTACAAGGATCAATATCTGTCGGTTCTTTTTCATCATAATCTCTCTTTTACAATCTTACGTCTAATGTAGCTTCGATTCGCTCACCCATAATGCGGTCGAATACCAGATTTTTCAGTAGATAGTTTTCTACATGAATATCCTTATACTTCACATTCAATATCTCCAGGTTCAACATCCAGTCGTTAACGGAACATTCCAGCTTGCGCCCGATTTTACGTTTATTAAGATAATAGTTATACTGTTCATGAAAATCAACACCGTAAATCATGGTCAGGTATCGATTATTCCGCACTTTGAATGCAGGAGGCAATCCTTTGATAAACGCCTGACGGGGTTTTATAACAATACCCTCCTCCATGTTTTTCTCCAGCATGGAAAACCATTTATAAACCGTCCGGATTGTGTTGCTTAATTCTTCTTCATTGCCGACAGGTAGGCTCAGAAATTCATCGTCGTTCACAGACTTGTAACTTGTATTATCATTCACCAGTTCTTCGCTACCGTCGTCAAACACTTTTTTCAGTATATTGAACGGTTTGAAATAAATATCGCCCGGCATACCGAAATGCTCTATTTGTTGCCGGTAAATATCAACACTTTGTTTATAAACATCCAAATCCAGTACACGAAATGCAGTAAGGGATTCGTATTGACGAATAATATGAGACGGATATTTCTCTTTCATCTCTTTTCCGGAAAGTCGCTTTTTATCTTCCAGGTATTCCTGATAGACTTGTGTTTCCTTTACTTTAGCAATCTTCCCGTATAAATCCGATTGCAAAAGATGGTCGCAATGATTTTGATGAACATTCAGGTAACCGACAAATTCATTTTCAATCAGTCCCTTTCCCAATACGCCCCACGGCATCAATTCGGACTGAATAATGACGACCGATAAATTTGACCAGTCAAACCGGTCATGCAACTCACGACAAGCCTTTATTACTGTATTCAGATCTATCTGATTTATTTTATATCCATTGCGACTGACAAAATACGTATCATCCGGATTTTTAAACAAATAAATATCACAATACGACCCCATATATTTTCGTTGTGCCACAATTTCCCGTACTCCATTATCATAAAAATAACGGATAGCCCGGTCGATACTTTCTATTTCATTCCGTTCGACCGATTTAGGAGCAGGAGATATGGTCGGGGAAAAGGCATTGACTTTGTTCTCACAAAAATGATCAATCCGGTTTTTTAATCTTTTTAATTCTTCCATTACTACTCTTCTTTTGTTATTATACATCCTTGTGTCGGTTGTATTCCGTTAAGACAGTCTCCCAGATAAAAAAATTCGACATTCAGTCCCTCCGAACATTCCATATCAAGAATAACATCTTCTATCAATTCTTTAAATTCTTTTTGCGTCAGTTCAAAATGATGATCATCATGCCGAAGCTCCTGCTCCATATTATAGAACTGATTGAATTCCTGATTGGGAGTTGTGATAAGCAACTTATTTACGTTATACGACAATGCTTTCTTGATCAAACGCCTTGCTTCTTCAGGCGGATTATGTTCTATCACTTCGGTAAGAAGTACATTCAGCTGTTCTTCCGAAGCGAATTCATCCAACGAATGAAAGAAGATCAGGTTATCGTTCTCATATCTGCGGGATATGTTTTGAGCAAGCCGTTCAAATTGCGGATCAATATCTATCGCATAATAAGTAGCGGCAAAATCCTGCGCCATCATTTTTTTATAATAAGTCAATTCGCCGCAACCAATATCCAGCACCGGAATATCTTTTTCCAAACAAGACGTAATAAACTGAATCCGCTGGCGATAGGTACCCTCCAATACCAGATCGGCTTTTAATCCCGATCTATTGAGATAACTTTCGAACACAGGCTTCAGCTCTTCGAACTGACGAGGCGACTTCACCGCACGCATGATAAACAGATAGAACACAAAATACGGAACATGATCTATATTCGTCAGAATACGCCCGAACTTCTGAGCCAACTGGTCGTCGATATAGGTATATACACTGTAATTGTTGGTCACATGCGTTAATAGAGCGGTCAATGCTAATAGATTGACTGCTTCAAAAACCGATTTGGCTGTCACCGTCAATTTAAAAACGCGATTACTTTGCTGTTCAATTTTTATGCCTTCAAAATATTTAGTAAGCAAAAAGCGTCCGTTACGAAACCAGTTGGAATCGATATAGAACGACGGAATCTCAATCATGCAACATTCCGTATCGGCTTCTCCCTGCGTAATATTGAGCCAATTGATCGGCTTTACGGAAAATTCCTCCCTGCTTTTCAGGATATGGCCGAATAATTCGTTACATATATGCAGCACAACCAACGGCGAACAATAGCTCTGATAATCAATCTGGTTACTATCTTCGGGCAAATAACTGTATTTCGTATCCTGAAAGACAACCTCATAGTGATGTTTATCAATTGCATTTCCTACAATCTGCCCGTTCTTAAGCGGCTTAAAATATAATCCGGAATCAGTATCCGGATTCTTAAAAAGTATATCCAACAGATAGTCGTTATTACTTGTAATTTTGATAATCATAGATCTTTATCCTTTATTTTTTTACAACATCTTTATAAAAATGAAATTTGACATCACAAAGATTCAAACATAGCCACGCAATATTTTTGCGCAGCTATGTTTTTTCTGTTTTTTACTTTGTAATACTAATTTCCAACCCTTTGTTCCAATGGCGTTCTTCAGGGGTGTAATAGAGGTAGCCGGATGAGGCAGCGCCTGTATATTCTCCCGGAATATCCGCTTTCAGGTCCAGATTGATCTCTTTTATATCGTTGCTTATTAATCCCCGGTAAAAAAATGCCAGACGATTGCCGGATATTTCGTAATAATCAAATGCGCCTTTTTCCTGCAATTCTTTCAGTTGCCAGGGTTGCGGACTTAGTCCCGCCGGTATTCCGATTACGGCAATACTCATAGGCTGACCTTTATTTTCCTTATTTTTCAGGCTGACCGTAAGACGAACCGTTTCATTGATTCTGACCTTATTTTGCGACAACTTAGCAGTAAGATGCAACGGACAATTCCCGGCGCTTTCAGGAGTTTTCGTGTTCCAGTTCAGCACAATCGAATACGGATAGGATACTTTGCTGTTAAGTGTCACTTCCAGCTTATTTGTCCCCTCTGTCAGATATTTTACAAAATCCGTATCTACTACCGATTCTTTCATGTCCTTAGTAAAAGGTATCGTTACGGCTGTTCCATTTACCATTAAACTCATTACTCCGTCCTCATTGGACTTCATGAAATGAACCGCATAATCAGTAAGCGCTTTCAATGCCAATGAAGTAGCCTGCGTATTTCCATATCCGTAGCCGGTTCGTCTGCTTGATATGAAATTAATACATTGCTCTATCATCCTGACATCCGAAGAGGCATCACGTATCAATGCAACGGCCCACAGAGCGACCGCCTCAACAACGGCATGTTGATAGGAACTGCTTACAATGGTAGTCTGCACCTTTATTTCTTTAAAATACGGATCAGGCCTTGCCGCATCTTCAAAATAACTAACCAGGCGTTTGTATTCATCCATGCGTTTTAAATTACGGGCAGCCAGCGCCATCAGCGACATCCGGTACAGATCGCGGCTGTTCTCCGCTTCTTTCAGTGAGTACTGATATGCTTTTTCTATCTCGCTGTAAGACACACCCGTTTCAGTCAGGGCATACATAAAATAGGCACAATTCACATCATACGGAACAGACGCGAAAGCATACTTTCCTTTTGTCTGTATAAAAAGCCCATTCTCATCCCGGCGTCCGAGCAGCCATTTCTTTGTCCGCTCCATCATCTCGCGGCTTACGCCATGATAGACCTTACTCATCTCATAAAACTCCACTAAACCGTAAGCTGTCAGCGCCTCATGAGCCGGCGGACTGCCGAACCACTCAAAGCCTCCGGTTTTTATCTCATAGCCGGTCAATCGCTTATAACCGCTTTCGATATATGTCATAGCACGTTTTTGTATCTGCGGAGTGCCCGATCCAGTAGCATTCATCAGTTGCATGACAAAAATATTCGGAAATGTCATGGATGATGTTTGTTCGAAACAACCGTAAGGTTCTCTCAGGATGGCTTCTACTCCGGAAAACAATTCATCGAACACACTCAGGTGTACGGTTGCCTCGCCCCGAAGCGATTTCGGCTCCATATCACTCAAAACAACCGTACCGCTACGGCTTCTATCCCTGCCGGATATATTTACACTACGTGGAAACCCTACCGGATATACTTCTATTTCGTGCTTCATCATGTCGGAAAACTCTTTTTCTTTCAGATTGATTTCAACCGGAAATTTTCCGGTTACTCCGGCACTTCTCAACGTAAACGTAATGACTTCGGACATTTCAGGCTGTATGGTGATCCGTCGCGAACTCATTTCTTCAAGAATCAAACCTTCCGGCACAGCAAAACTGATATCCGGACTCATGACCTCAGTCGTATTGTTACGGACGGAAACAGACAATTCGACTCTATCGCTGTAATTCATATAATTCGGGATCTTCATATCCAGCGACAACGGCATCCGGGTGGAATATGTAAACTCCGCACGTCCGGCTAATCCGGTATGCGTAATCCCTTCGGTAGTAATACGGAAAGCCGAGTTAGCATCATTATTAAAGAATGTAATCTGCGCTTTCCCATCAGTATCGGTTTTAATTTTATCTTTCCAGTAAACCGTCGTTCTGAAATCTTCCCGCACACCATCTTCCGATTCTATTCTGGGTAATAAAGTATAGTATTCTTTCGCTTCCCGGAAAATATACTTATTACTTTTAGGAAATACATAGGAAGCATTATAAAAAGGCTCTTTGTAGACCGTCTTATATGTATACGGGAAATTAGGACGCCGGGTATTGATGAGGATCACCCCATTCATACCTCTGGAGCCATAGAGGGATGACGCCACCGCATCTTTCATAAAGGTTAACGATTCAATACTATTCATATTGACGGCAGACAACGGATCAAAATTATCTCCCTGTGACTCCATCAATACACCATCTACAACAAAAAGAGGGCTATTATTATTTACAACCGAAGAACTTCCTCTTATACGCATTCTGTCTCCCATTGCCGGATTCAGATCCTGCTGTTTGACATTCACTCCGGCGACCCTTCCGGCGAATCCATCAAACGACCTCAAATAATCCTGTTCAATGGAGAATGCAGCGCCTGTCTGGTGTTGCTTTTTCCGGGCGCCATAACCCACAACAACGATGTCCTCCAAAGCGACTTCGTCACTGAGAGGCTCCCTATATTCCTGAACTATACTATAGACCTCAGACGAAACCACCTCTTCCGACATGATTTCGATATTCAGGTCTTCAAACATTTCAGTTTCCGTAATCAGTTCACTATCTACCAAATCTTCAATTATCCAACTTTCATCCAACGGGTTTTCTGTATTTTCCTCCATAATACCGAATGCCTGCATCGATTTATCAATCAGGCGAACCTTGTTGGGTTTCCGGGTAAGCAACAATGCAGATACGGTCGGATCCGTGTTCAGGAACATAAATTGTCCTTTTTCGTTTGTCTCAAGTTTTAATACCCGCCTTTTACCCTCTGTTTCGAACAGGTAGAAAATACCCTTCCGCGGCTCTCCTTTTTCATCTACCAGATAACCGTAAATTCCGTCATTCAGGTTTTCGGCCATCCTGATTAACGGTTTATCCTGTGTAATCACATCATCCCAGGTGTATATCCGCCATCCATGAGTAAGTAGCAGGTAATCAACGGCCCTATCCGACTTCTTTTCCTCTTTATTAAAATAAAAAGACGGTTCGTAGATCTTCCCTTCCAGCTCTGAAGACAACCACATATACGTCAGTATATTATCCTGTTTATCATCCGCCATTGTCAGTATTTGTTCGTCGACAACTGATAATCCCATCATAGCCTGCACAGGAGTTCCATTATCATCAGTGGCTTTCAGATCAACAACAACTTTTTCGCCCGGTTCATAGTATACTTTATCCGCCTCTATACTGATATTCAATTGCTTCTGCGGATTCAGCATAACCAGACGTTCGCACATGGGTTTACCTTTCGCATCGAAGAGTGTAAACACTCCAACTCCTCCCGGAAGCCCAGCAATATCAAAATCCACCGTATTGTCTCCTTTCTTCAGTCCGATTGTTTTACCTTCGTAAAATACACCATGTACGCTGACTCCGATATACGCCTTTGTTTTTCCCGGCGTATAGACTTTCCATTTCAATGTTTTCCCGCTTGTTTCTTTCAGATTCAGCATAAAACCGGTTTGTGGCGAAGGCAGTTCGACCGGCGTTTCATTACCTGCCGGACGTTTTATCCGCGCATAATATTTTTTCCCCTCTTCGGGAATTAGCCGGAAGCTGCCCATACCAAAATGAAAACTTTCAAAAGAAGTTACTACACGGTCATCTTCATCGATTATATCTCCACTGACATCAGCGCCTTTCCCGAACTCATTGATTGCTTCAAAAGCGAGACATCCCGACGTTCCATACACCCAGCTTCCGCCCTCGGGAAAAAAGCGCAAGGTTATATTATCCAAAACCACCGGAGCGGTACGCGAAATGGATTCCTGAACACCCTCATAATAAACAATCGCCTGCACCAACACATCGGTGGTATTCAAATCAACCGGTAATCCGAATTTTATTTCTGCTTCTCCCGATTGATTGGTTGCGACCGTAAATTCTTCGGCTAACCTTCCTGCAATATTCACCTTCACATTCACTTTGGCATTTGCAGCCTTCACATTTTTCAGGTCGCTGACTTTCAGATCGGCGATTACCTCATCACCTTTACCATATGCTTTTTTCCGGAAATCAATTTTAAGCAATAAACGGGGTGTAATTACCTTCTGTACTTGAATTTCTTTTTTAAAAATGCGGTCTTCTCCAAAATTAGTTATCCACAGCGTATATCCTTTAATCGTATAAAGGCCGCCCGGATGTGATTCATCGACCCGGCAATGTCCGCCTGCAAGTCCGTCTCTCACATTCAGCGTCTGCTTCTCTACCAGCGTACCTTTAGGGTCGTATAATTCCACATAAACAATGTCGCTGATAACCGATGGCTTGCCTGTTGCCGCTTCGGTAAGGAATACATTGTAAAAAATGTACTCTCCCGGCTTATAAATCGTCTTATCCGTCTGAACATACAATTTTTCTTCAGCATATTTCTCATTATACTGTCTGAGTTTATTTTTTAGCTGAACAACAAAAGATAAATCCGAGTCAAATGCAAATGAAGTCAATAAAGACAATCCGGTTAAAAGAAATAGAATGGTATAGAATGTTTTTGTTTTCATATGATCTGTGTTTTTACATGTTATTTGTTTATCTTCATTTTTACCGTGAGAAGATAACTGCGTACTCCCGGCATGTTGAACAAATCAAGCCCTTTAGCGGTATTGTAGTTAAACAGTTGTGAAGCCGGATCTGATCCTTCATATTTAGTCAGGACAAATACATTTGCGGCCGAAACACCTACGGACAAATTCTTTAATAATCCGGACTTCGCCCTGGACAAATCATAAAACAAAGCGATATTGGAAAGCCGTAGAAAATCCGCATCCTGAATATAATCCTCTCCTACTCCTTCGGGACCATACCGCACCCAGCGATTCAAACCCGAAACAGGATTGTAGAAATCTACCGGTGTTGTGTTAACCTGTCCGGTCGCCTTGTTTACTCCTTCGAACACATAATCAGTAATGTTCCGTTGTTCTGCCGAATTCTGAGAGACCCCTGCATAATCGAGCCAGGCTTGCGTTCCGTTCCAGCGTTCGCCTCCATGATGATATTCAAAGGTAAAACTGAATGATAAATTTTTCCAGTTGAACACCGAGTACAGTGAAGATATAAAATCCGGAGTAGGATCACCAATCAGAGCAGGACGCGCATCGACAAGCGGAAAACCGTCTTCTCCGATCATCCTGTTGCCGTAATCATCACGTTCCCAGCGTGTACCATAAATAACGCCTATCGGCTGACCTTCGGTTAATGCCGTAAACACATTGCTAAATCCGGCGACAGGAATATAACCCGCACTGTTATTCAGCCTGATAACGTTAGATTTCGGTTTGGAAAAATGAAGTTCGACTTTGTAATTTAAATCCGGAGAATAACGATAGCCGTTATATCTAAGCGAAAGTTCAATTCCGGAGTTATTAATTTTCGCCACATTATCAAGGGCATATATGCCGGAAGTGGCTAATATAGGCGCCATATAATCGCGGGTAGTCGCATTATAATATTCAACATCGACATTCAACTTATTTTCGAAAAATCCCATAGATATACCGGCCTGATACTCGGTTTTTATTTCAGGCTTGATTTGATCTCCTATACTGCCAAGATATTGATTTTCGCGATACTTAAAAAACTCTGACGAATGAATGCCTGTAGAGAGAACTGCAGAATTATCGTAAATAAGCGGAACTTCATTCAAAGACATTCCTGCGTTTGCATTCAATTTTAAATAATCACTAAACTCATAAACATATTCACTGAAATCAAGCGTAATACCGGCATAAGGCAGGAACCGCCCCTGTTTATCGATGGTATTACTGAAATAATTAAAGCCAGATAAATCGACAATCCCGTTTAAATCCCCATACCATGAAAACCGGGCTCCATATTTTACCTCATGATAAAATCTGGATGCAGAAAACGGATTTTCCATATTCATCACCAGATGTTGTTTCTGATAATCACCTACATACCCTGTAAAGACTGTCAAGCGGTCCATTTTCTTAAATTGCCAGGAAGGAATAAACGACAGGCGGAAATTTTCTGTTTCCGCATCTCTGATTGTCAATAAGCCGGGATCGAAAATTATTGACCGGTCAAACCATGCATTTTTCCGGTAATCCGTATACTTATTGTAAGCCAAATCAAGTGTTGCTTTCAATCCTCCGTATTCAGTAGTCCGGTATTTCAGGCTTGCATAGGTCATGAACTGTGTATTTTTCTCCCTGTCCGGTAACTTGTTCAATAGTCCGTAAGGATTTTCAATCACATCAGGAGCATACGAGCGAAGCGTACCTGACGGCAGACTGAATGCCGAAGCATTCCGGACGGCCTGCTTCGCTGTTAATCCGTTATTATTATCAAATGTAGCAGGAGTCGTGTAAAGGGCCGCCAAAACAGAAGACAGGTTAGCCCCTCTGTTTAATAGATGCCCTTCGGACAGATTATAAGTTACGCCAAGATCCATTTTAATATACCTCAGCCTCATATTCTTCAGCGCCAACGAAAAGTTATAAGATTCATAATCGGAATTACGCATCGGGCTTTCATTCAGTTTCTGTCCGAGATCAACATCCACATATCCTCCCAATAAACCGGGTAATAACACCTGAAGGCTGTTATCGGTATAAAACCCTGTACGAAAAAAATCCCTGGCGCCATACGTTCCGGCGACAATACCGTTTCCTGTTCCGGCAGGTACCAAAGCACCCCGCAAATCATAATCGTAAGCCGTTCCCGAATATTCAAGATTATGAACAGCCGGTCCCCATGAAAACAGTTCATTCTTATCCGCGCCGAACCACTGTAATACACCGTCTTCCGCTCTTCCCTGAGCAAATGCAGACTGCAGCTTGGGCAAAGCCATATGAGAATTGAACCCGGCTGATGTCTTCAGGTTTATTTCGAACCCCCGCGCATACCGGCGGCTCATAACGTTCCTCCGCTTAATTTCTACCTGATTGTCTTTTTCATTTAATAAATCCAACGAATAGACTCTCAATAAATCATGCAGATTACCCAACCAGACAGGTGTATGATCTTCCATTATACCTACCCCGCTATCCGATTGATTCCGATGATTCAACCCCCATGCATATGTCCTGAATAAAGAAGTATCTGCATTCTCAATGACAAGACAGACACGACCATGAACATAACTATAATCAAATATTACCGTAATCGAATCGGCCTCGCCGACAATATATTTATTAATTGGTGCATCCGTATCGAAGAACAAGACATTCCCCTTTTTCGTATTCAGTGTAAAAGCGCCCCGGGAATCGGAACGATGCCATTGTTGTGCGGTTTCATCGTAAATATAGATTGAAGAAACCGGGGTTCCGCCCGGTTTCAGAATCACACCTTTCAATACTTTTTCCTGCGCTCCTCCAAATAAAGAGAAAAATAGCAATACAAGAACACATAGTTTTTTACTCATACATGAAAGTTTTTAACAGCTTTTTTTATATAGAGTGGAGACTTTGTTAAATTCCATATAACAAATCAACTTTTATCTATGCTTTCATTTAAAAGCAATATTCCTTTCCTGTATGTAAATCCGTATTTTCCGTAAATCGCAGTTTAGTAATTTCGTGACAGATTGATCCGTATCGGGATCCACATTCTCGAGTTAACTTTTTTTCCTACCGAAGGGTTTTTCCGACATGTTGTTTATCCATTTCCGGATCAACTGGTTTTCAACAGAACAAAATATCAATGCGACGGTCAGTAACAAGATCCAGCAAATAATCATTTTAACCGGATGAACTCCGCCAAAAAGCATCAATATCATCAGGATAAAGCCTGCCAGCCAGGTAATAATCAAAGCTGTCGCCAATATTATTAATATGTTTTCCCGAAGTTCCGAACTAACTATTCCAAATATCCAATGAACAACAAACAGAAGTGCCATCATAAAAAGAGGCATTCCGAAAGCCGCCCATGCAACAATAAACATGGGATTCTCCATAAAGGGTTCCAGCCAATCCGGCATCTCAAAACAGAACTCCATGATATTCTTTCTCCACCTCCGATATTTGCAGCATATGTTTTTCCTTATATCCCAGCATTTTTGAAAACAGCACATTCGGAAATTCCAGTATTCCGATATTATACATGTTCACGCTTTCGTTAAAATATTCCCGCCGGTCCGTGATATGATCTTCCAGTTGCGAAACCCTGCGCTGTAACTCCAGCAAAGAAGTATTGGCTTTCAGATCAGGATAATTCTCACTCACGGCAAACACCGTTTTCAATGCATTTCCAATCTCATTGCTCAACATCACACGCTTATCCTGGTTTGTTTCTTTCAGGTACTGCGTACGTAAATCTGTCAGCTTTTCCAATAAGCTCTCTTCATAACTCATTGACTTTTTCACCACCGTGATCAGATTAGGAATTTCGTCCGCCCGTTGTTTCAACAATACATCTATATTGGCAAACGCTTTTTCCGTATTTTTATTCAACATCACCAACTTGTTGTAAATGTTTATCAAAAAACTGACCAACGCAATGACGATAATGACAAGAATAATGATCGCTACTAATTTTTCCATATATAACTCCTTTTTATTAGTGTTTTATAATAAATTCATCCGGCTGTTCCATCCGATCACCACCGTATTGCCGGAGACACTTATGTCTGCCAATAAAACAAAAGCGATCAGACAAGCCAGCACAACGGCCATCGTTGCCAAAGAGCGTAAAAGCGGCTTATATGCATTGTATTTTGTGACCGCAGCCAAAGGCGCCAATGCAAATATTTTCTTCAGACTCTCTTTCGTTATGATGTTGTCGCTCCCGTTATTTTCCACTTTTCCTATCAGAAGAACCTCATCCCCTTCTTTCAGCAAATATTGAGTATAACGTTTACTACCGGATGAATATCTTTCGTCCATATCAAGGTATAACAGATCCAATCCGTCTCCACGGACTTTTACTTCTCCTGTTTCATCATACAGAATAAACTGATTACATTTCATTTCGTCTGTAATAGTCGTATATCTCCGGTCCCCATCACTATCCGTCGAAATTTTTTCAACGATATACCGATAACCGGCACATCGTTTCGATTTCATAGGAGCAACAAGAGATTCCATATATTTAACCTTCCCGCTCACTTCAATCAATCCCATCGGAATGGAACGAATCGGCGCCGTAGGCAAAATACCCTGTAAACGAAAAAAACGATTTTCACTATTCGGCAAAATTTTAGATAAAACGATTATGATAATAATCAGGACAAAAAAGCCGACAACTCCCACATATATAAACGAAACAAAGATTATTGCACCTCCGGCAAGTCCCAGTACGATCTGCCACCAGGGGGTAGGTTTATTCTTCGCGGAGTTTTTCTCTTTTATATTTTGAACCGCATCTGATATCATTCTGAAAATCATACCCACAAGACCTAATAAAAAGACGGAAGCGACTAAAAAAATGAAAATAAAACCTGACAATGGCGGATAGATAAAGTACGAAGTAAGAATCAGTAACGGATTCAATACAAAAAAAAGCCATGACTTAAATTGCAAACCGAATAATGCCGTCAATATAACCGTATGAAAAATGGCCAATCCCATGCTGAATAAAGCAAAGAATACAGCATGATACAATTCTATTTCATTAAAAAATTCAAACATTCCGCACAAAAGTAACAAATGGACATAAATTATCAAAATACGATAACATCACATGATCCCACATTACCCGAAAACACTTACGATAATACTCAAAATTCCCAGCAATAGTACCAATCCCAAAAGCGCCTGATTTATAATAAGATCGTAACGTTTAACCGGAATTTCATGTTCCGGATATTCTAAATCCCACTTACCTTTATTTGCAATGTCCGCCAATAATTGCGGAGTTAAAGATATCCTTTCAACCCTCTTATAAGGCGGAGGAAAGAACAAACCGCCAATCCCGGACAATCCTTCTTCATCTGCATGAAAATACCAAAGATAACCGGTCATATCCACAGCATATTTTGCAGCATAATCATATATCATTTCATGAAAATCGTCACCGGCAAACCCCAATTTGAAAATATCGGAATCTGCATTAATATCACCGATACTTGAAATGTCTTTCAAAAAAAATATAATTTCATTCGTCGTTATCATCATCAAACCTGAAAAACATGTCACTATTTTCCACACTTTGATTTTATGTATTCGGCATATCCGTCCGGTATCGGTTGTCCGCCTAAGGCAACACACTCTTCATAATATCGCCAGGCGTTATCACAATCGCTCCGCACCAAGTAGCATGTGGACAACTTAAAGGTGGTATTCGGATCTTGGGAGTCAATCGCATATGATTTTTTCAAGTTAATGATTGCCGAATCCAGACTTATCAATGCCTGAATTTCATCCGTCGGCTGAAGTAACTGGCATTGCAGGGAATAATAGGTGCCCAGATCCGTCAATAGATGCGTATTATTGGGGCTAATCGACAAACCTTCCAGATATTGCATTTTTGCTTCTTCATATTTCTGCAGGGTCATATAAATACCACCGAATCCCCAATAAATATCCGAGTTAAGACTATCGAGTAAATATGCTTGATTAAAACGGTACATCGCAGTTTTGAGGTCTCCTTTATAAAGATAATCAAATCCGGTTTTTACCATTTGATTAGAAGCCTTTGTTCTATCTCCGGCAAATTGTCTTTGTTGAAGCGTTTCACGAATAAATGCCTCATCGGCCTCAATTTGCTCTTTCGTTTTTATGACCTTTCCATACTTAGGCCGCAAACGAATATTTCTTTCCGCTTCCTCCTCCCAGGAATCAAAAGCGGCATTCTGTCCGCTTCCATCTGTCCGAAAATCGTCCGTTTCATTTGTTTCATTTGTTTTGGACTGCTCCGAATTCCGGGATTGCGTACAGCTTGTGAACATGTATAAACCCAATAGCAACATTAGTAATTGTTTCATAATTATTTATTTAATATCATTTTCGCTCTTCAATCTCTATCTTTCGCAAATCGTTATTCGAGTTGATCACGGGGAAATACATCATTTCTGCCTTGGCGGGATTAAGCGTATATCGTCCGGTGTAACGCGGTAACAATTCTATCTCAAAGCTGTATGTTCCCTGCGGCAGATTCTCACAGAAAATGACGGTTTTTTCCTTAAACGATTCGCGGTAGGTTTCGCGCCCATATCCCCAATAATAATTCTGCCGTTTAGAACTGTAGCTACAACCCGCCGGAATCGGCACCTCAATCATTACATGTTCTGCATTTTTCTGCTTTACCTCTACTGTCACCTTTAACGTCACAGGCACCCCTGCCGTAATCCTGTCTCCGCTACTAAGCTCCGTACTTATATTAAAAGCGTCACCTGCATTTTTTTCCGTTACATAGATCATCTTATAGGCCGAGTAAATAAGCGGCATCCCGCTCTGCTTTTCAATGGCAAGATGCTCACCCGGCATCAGGGTTACTTCATAGGGAAATTTCGTCAATAACTCATTATCCTTACCCGATAATAAGACGGATGCAGGTATATCCGGAGTTGCAGATTCTGCAATTAAATCGGGCAGAATCGTCATCACAGCCGATGATGCCTGATAGGTATTCCAGTAATTCCGCTTCGTGCCCAGAACATACATCTGCATGGGTTCTTTCAGGTGATGCAATGTAGAATCCTTATCAACAATACGATACGCAATCAATGTTGCCATCATATTATCACTATACCAGTAATAAGATTGTTTTCCGTCATCGCAATATACCGCACCTAAAACATCTTTTCTCAAATATTTTGTCAGGCTGTCCGGTGAATAAGCAAGCTGATGCCGCTGACGTAACTCAAGCAACTGCAACCGTTCTTTCAGGAAAGAGCGGGTATTCGTATATTTATTTTCACGGGCAACAGAATCAGCGATGTATTCCTGTCGTTCTATTTCTTTCTGGAAAAAGTTTATAATTCCCTCATAATTCTGCTCTGTTCCTGCTTCCGACAAGGCACTTACAATATCCAGATCATATAACGAATTAGTCCGGTAACGCTTCATATCCGTATAGTCCTGTTCTATTCTTTTGAAATTCAGATTAACGGAATAACCGTCTTTATGGGCCATTTCCAACGCTCTGATAATGTGCGCCGACATCCAGAAAGAAGTTACGGATGAATTCCCCCACCAGGACCAAAGCATATTTTCATTCTGGTTTTCCGTCAGACGTTTGATTATCTGATTGACTTTCTTATCATACTTAAATTTTTCTCCCGTATATTGTGTATACAGTTTATAGTTCAGCAACCCGATAAGCTTGGAAGCCAGCTGTTCGTTACAGGCATATTCATATCCGTGCAGATAAGACACGGCATCCATATATATATCCAGTTGTTTTGCCGCTACAGTCACCCGGATTTCCTCTCCGGTCTTAGCCATCACCTCTTTCTTATCACCGTTACGCAAGAACTCAAGTGTCCCTTCCGCGATTTCCGTTCCCTGACGTATCACAGGAATTGTACGCTGTTCCCCGTCATTATATCCGTCATCACGGCGGAACATATAAGTTGTTGTCAGGCTGTCCGTCACAACCGGACTGACAAGTATTTTATCCTGATGAGAGGAAACAAACCGGATATCATTACGCATAACGGTATCCTGTCCGACGGCAAATGTTACCAATCCTTTTATTTCCTGTTCTCCGTATGTATAATTGCGTATATTTCCAGCATAATAACTGGAATCGCCGACAACAAGGAATTGCGGGTTTTTCAATTCTGCCATTAACGGTTTATATGATTTAATATATTTGCGGGTTGTGCCTGTTTTCAGTTTCCGGTTCATAGCATATACAACGGCATTCCATTGGGTAATATTATCCGGAAATGTGACGGTAAATTGCGCTTTTCCTTTTTTGTCCGTCACTAATTGCGGCTCCCAGAAACCTACATCCGAAAAATTGCTCCGAAGTCCGTTTAATTGTAATAATTCGTTATATAAGCGTTCTTCCGCTTCACGGTCCTCATCATCGCCGTCACCTTCATCAGCATCCGGAATTTCCTGCGGCGCTTCGCCGGAACGAGACAAGTCATCCGTTTTAATAGAAGAGATAGAACCTGTAAGGGAATATTTTTTCTGTACTCCGTATCCGACCACCACAACTTCTTCAAGCAAACTCAACTCTTCTCCCATCACAATATCAACCAGGCTCCCCTTTTGAACCCTTACCTCCTGCGTATTATAACCGATATAGCTGAATATCAGTGTCGCTTCATCTTCGTCTATTTCAATCTCAAAATTACCGTCAAGATCAGTGATTGTTCCATAATGAGTACCTTTTACAATGATAGATACACCAATAAGAGGCTCTCCAGTATCATCTTTTACAACTCCTTTGACTGCATTGGCCGAAGGCACACGGCGAACTATTAACGAGCGTTCATAATAACTGCTCCGCGAACTATTAGAGGTGTACCCGTCATGGGTATATTCGGGTTGAATAATCCTTGTCCTCAGCGCCAGCCATTTCCGGGATATGGAATCGCATTCCTGTAACGGTAACTTTGTCAAATCCGCTTCTATATAGTGCTGTTGTTTAAACTCTATACTGTCAAAACAGATATAACGTCCACTGTTATAAAGTAATATAACATCATATGTAGAAACAGGTATAGGTCCGTATTTACGCGTACCGTATTCTATCTGATTCGGAAATATCAGGGAATCCGTATAGATATCACGGAAAAGCATGTTCGATACACCCGTCGTATCCTGATGCGGGGCTATTTTAAAATTCAGGTTCAAACCATTCTGCACAATAAGAATATTGGAAGGACGCCAATTATCCGTCTCTATTTTACACTTCTCCACCAATTGGGAGAAGATACTCGGGGTCAACGCAAAATCATTCAGATTCCTGAAATAAGTATCAGAAGAAAAAGACAGATTCGACGGAAAAGTCTGTTCCGGATATTTATACACTACATTATCTTCATATTCATACCTGAATCCGCCTTCATGCCTATAAATAAGACTATCACAATATTGCATCATTCGTTTTCCGCCCGGAACCGGCCCGACCAGGACATTACTTTTGGGAGGTTGTAAACAGCGGTGATACAACGGATAAATAATATGAAACAAAGTATCTCTCAGGTAGGTGAAATCATAATTCTTCAAAACCGGAACACGTGAGATATAATAATTATAAGCCTGTTGTTCCTGGCTTGTAAAGCTCCGGGAAGCAAATGTCAAATACCTTACTTTTTCAAGGGGTAACGAATCTATATCCATGCTTAAAATCGTTTTTTTGTTCGGCGTAAAACAGACCGAATCAAGAACCACTACCCGATCATGCAAACGTATGGCTATCTTCTGCATTGCCGTATCATCCGGCACAACAAACGAATATCTTTGGGGTTGTTCAGTCCATGAGAAGTAGACCGGTTCGCCGTTCAGTTCAACCACATAGACATGCACGGATTCCCCGTTTTTCATAACAAACGGAGCAAATTGTGTGACGGAATCAGGAGTTTCGATCTCATGACGGAACAGTTTCCCTAAGGGATAAGTAAACTGATAGTATTTCATCGTATCAAGTCCGGCCTTTGTTTTCCAGTAGTCATAATCAAGTGGTACATTAAAATCCGACGGATCTACGCCACTGATTGAATAACTTGTCCGTTGCTCCCGATATTGCGGTGAAGGACCATAATAAGGAAGGTCGGGCACATTATAACCAAGCTGGCTGTTATAGGCAAAAGCCGTCAGATCCACTCCTTTTACAGGTTTACCCAGATTGTCTTTCACCGAAACAGTTGCTTCCAGTTTTTGTCCGGGATAAACACGTTCCGGCAAATCGATATCAACATCTAAAAATTCGGTTTTCGGAATAAATGTACGACGATAAACCTCTTCGTTGCTGCCGAGAAAATAAAAAAGTTCCACATAATGCGTCACATCAAGGTTTGTATTCGGATATTTAAAATCAAATTCTTTTCCGGAACCTTTATCTATCAAAATATTACCCTGATAAATATACCATGAAACATCCAAATTCAGCGGATTAACCAACCGGACATTAAACGAATCAGTCTGGATACCACCTTCAATATCCAGTTTAGAGCCGATCTGAGACGTCCTTACAGAAGACGAATAAGCCGGTTTCTCAATCTGTATATGATAACTATCTACGGATTGCCTGAACGGCTCCTCATAAGGAAGTTTTACCTCCTTATATTCCCGCTTATTATCATACCAGATCTTTGCCTGCACAGGCTTTTTCCGGCCCAGTTCTTCAAAATCGAAACAAATCGTATCATTTCGCGTAAAATAAAGAATATTATACCTGGATTTATAAAACGTGGCGGAATTGCTTGACATCAGTACCTGATTATCATACGTATAAGCCTTTACATAAACGGTATATGAACAATTGGATTCCCCAAACAATGATGATGGAATATCCACAGTTGTCGGTCCGCTATTATCCAGATCTATCGTTTTATACATCAGAATATCAGGCAAAACCAGCAAATCGGTAAATGAAGCCGATACCGCATTCCTTCTTATGGAGATTTCGGCCTTCATATCCTGCAAGAACAACCCGTTCGCATCCAGCGTCTTGATTTCCAAACGATTTGTATCCGGGTCATAATGATTAAACGAGGTTAGTTTTGTTTCAATACGGCTATCATACAATTCGTAGTCTTCATATTCAAAATTCGCATTGGCGACGACGCGCCCTTTCCGGTCGGATATCTGTATATTATAACGCCGGTCTAACTGCAACTTCAGAGAATCATGCAAGAAGACCTCACCGGCATAGCCTCCCGGATTATAGGGTAATACCTGTTTAATTTTCTTTCCGTTAACAACTATATCAACTTCTTCTTTGAGAGGTCTTCTCCTTCCGGATAACGCATATGATTTAAAACGTACCGTCTCGCCGGGTTTATACTTATTTTTATCAGTGATCATATAACTGTAAAAACGGGGCCCTTCCCTTCTGTAATCATCCCCTCCGTACCATGGATTCACAAAATGTTTGGACAGGTTAAACATAACCGTAAATCCTTCTAATTCAACTGTAAGTAAACGATCTTCTTTTTCCGACTGATCATCTATTGTATATGTTTTACTTACTTTATCAAAATAGATACCCGTATCAAATATACGCCACAGACCTTTAATTCTTACTTTGGCATCGCTACGGATTTCACCGTCCGAATCAACCACCTGCAAGGTAAGAATACCATATTCCCTGAACAAAAAAACCTGAAATGGAATAACAGGAGCATATCTGTAGTATACCTTGTTTTTATGAATCCTGGCAAAGATGAAATGCCCTTTTTCCGGCTCATGCTCCCATACTCCCCGGAAAGAAGTAACAGGAGTATGCAGCATTTTGAGCATGAGGCTGTCTTGCGGATCACTACGCAGCAGCTTTTCCGCTTCCTTATTACTGATTTCATAGACAAATGTTTCTCCCGGAGTATCATTCCAGTTTATCTGTTGTGCATTTATCCCAACACCGATTAATAAAAGAAACAGGGCAAAGGTGTATTTGTTCAGGCTCGTAGTCATATTCATACGGTTATAAAAATTCAGTTTCAATACTTATATTTTAAAGATACGTTTTTTGCAAATTTCCATAAAATTATAAGAATTGAAGACACTTCATCATTTCGTATTTGAAATAATGTACCGGCAATCATAGAAGTATATCGTTCTTTGCATTCAAGAAGCATTCAATGCATACGATGTGCTTTATTTCCGTCGGCTTTGTGTTTTTCTTTTTTGAAGAAAACCACGACAAGTTGCCACAATAATGATAAGACTACCGAAGCCAGCAACAGACTGACACCTGATTTCCATATAAGCGTCCACGACACGGGATAAATCTCCCAAACAGCCAGAACGGCAAGCGTGCCTGCGGCCAGCAAGATAAGAACGGACAAGATTCCTACAAATATTTTCATTATTTTCCGGTTTTAGTAATTATTTGATTTCAACATCGATCACACCTGACGCGCTTTCTTTCAGGATGACAGCAGGATGCCGTCGGTAGTCGGTTTTCTTATATGTTCTTTTTCCTGTATTGTCATATTTCTCAACAGGAATCAGGGCATCGTTTTCATCAAGCAACTTAACGATCTGGAGTTTGCCGTCGGCATATTCTTTTTCGTAAATCATTTTACCATCTTGATAGGCTCCTTCACGCCATAAGATTCCATTGTGCCAGATTTTAAACGCCCCATGCAAATCTCCTTCCGAATACGTCATCTCGCGCGAAACGCGGTGAGGGTCTTCGTCGTATTCAATCTTCCGGCCATGAAGTTTTCCCTCCATATAATCCTCTTCACTTTTCAGTTTTTTCCCGGTGTAATAAGTTCGCTTTTCACCATTGAGTATGCCGTTCAGGAAATGTTCTTCCGTATTCGGACTACCATCTGCGTACCAACTCGTCCATAAGCCGGTTTTTTTTGCATTTTCATCATAAGTTCCTTTTTCACACTGATTTCCTTCGGGATATAACTTACTATAGACCCCGTACTTTTTATCATCGGCATACTCCTGCGAAACCTTATAACCGTCCTGATCGGTCTCGACCTGTACCCCTTCACGACTGCCATGCCGGTAGCGTTTTTCATCCTTGACATTTCCGTCTGCATCGAAGGTAAACATCTCACCATGAAGATACTCGTTTTCGTCGTAAAATCGTTCCTCTCTCTTTTTACCGCCGGAATACCAGGAAATATAATGCTGTTTCAATCCGTTTTTGTATGTATACACATAGTCTTCCGTTCCATCCTCCTCATAGCGGACATGTTTTCCATCGAGAAGCCCGTTTTTGTAAGCTGTTTTCTTTTCCAGCAGCTTGTTATTCCTGAAGTGCTCCCAATCACCGTCGGCAAACCCTTTTTTGAAGTTTCCGATGTGATATTCCACCCGGTTGACCGTGAAACGATAAGTTCCTTCGAGTGGTTTACGGGGATCCCCTTCGTTAAAATGAAACAGCCCGTTACCCAGCGGTACAACATGTACCGGCACTGTTTCAACAGTATTCTCTTTGCTGGTTTTCAACGCTTGGTAACTACCTTCCCGCATCTGTGCCGACAAATATTCGCATCCGGATAAAGCAATCACGAACAGTAATAATATTTTTCTGATGTTCATTTTATTCGATTTCAATATCGATTACGCCCGAATCGCTTTCGCGCAACGTTATCGACGGGTGTTTCTTAAAAGTCGCATTCCGATATGTCCGCTGACCTGTATTGTTATAGCCTTCAACCTTAGTCAGACTGCCTGTTTCGTCGAGCAGGTAAATGTCGGTTAATTTTCCTGCATAATACCTTTTTTCCATAACCAATTTATCATCCTTATAGATCCCCGACCGCTCGATATGGTCGTTATACCAGACTTTAAATTCACCATGCTTTTTATCATTCCGGTACATATACTCACGGCTGGGCTTACTATTGTCGCGGTCATAATCGATTGATTTTCCGTGACGTTTACCATCAACATATTCCTCGTACTTCCAGGGGGCGCCATTGCTGTAATATTGTTTTCGTTCGCCATGAATCATCCCATTCCAGTAACTTTCCTCGCGAGCTACATAATCGTTGCCATTTCCATAATGCCACGTTCCGATCTTAGTGCCCTGATCATCAAACGTCCCCCTTTCCATCAAGCCGCCACGATGCGTCATCTGGCTGTATTCACCCACTTTTTTTCCGTTTTTCAACGTGTACGTTTCTACATTTTGCCTGCCGTTCATCTGCGGACCTTCCTGCACACCATGCACATAGTTCAATCGACTCAGAATCTTTCCGTCACGTAAATAGTACACAATTTCGCCATGCAGTTCGCCGTTTTCATCACGGCGCTGCTCCTGTATCAACTGCCCATTATCGTACCACGAAACCAGACTGACAACTTTTCCATTCTTAAAAACGTACTCGTCATGGCCTTCGGAAGTATCTGACCAGTATGCGCCATCCAACCGGCCTTCTTTGTATGTACCTTTTTCCTCTACCTTGTTATTCCAGTATTGTGTCCAGTTACCGTCTAGGATTCCTTTTTTCAGATTACCTATTGCATACCGGGTGTTGCTGATCGCGATATGGTATTCTCCATCGAGTGCCTTTTTTGTAGCAACATCGGTAAACTGCCGAATCCGGTCGCCTATTGTAAGCACCTGTATGGTTATCACATCAGGCAACTGACCTGCTTTCACAGTACGGAAAGCATAGTAGACGCCATCTTCCACCTGTGCATTCACTACTGTCGACAAACATAGCGACAATAGCAACAGTGCAATAATTTTACCGACCGATTTCATCATATTCTGCCTAATATTTCTTTCTTTTTAATATCAAATTCATCCTGTGTGATGATTTGTTCGTCCAATAACAACTTTAGTTTTTTGAGCTGTATCACCGGATCTTCTCCTTCAGCACTAATGGTAACAGCATCTTTTTGCTGCATAAGCGATTTGCTCAGTTCGAAGCCCGCTCCAACCTGTAGTCAGGCGCCGGCAAGGCCTCCTTCGTTTTTCGCTGCGTCGCGCAATGCACGCAATTTCTCCAGTTCCACATACTCCAGACCGACTTCTGCTGCCGAAAGCGCTTCGGCCGTCATACCAGCAATGCGTTCTATTCGTTCCTGTGTCTCGGCATCAAATGTGGTCGATTCGATCCGGAAATCGGTCAACTCAAGCCCCAATCCGTCAATCGTCCGGTTGATCTGTTCTTTCATCCCGTCCGACATCTCCGACAAACGGGCGTCGATATCGCGATACGACCATGCCGATTGTGCCAGATAAGAAGTCAGCTGCGGAGAGATACGGCCGGCAACGATTTCACGGAGATCGTCTGTTGTGAAACGGCCGACCGAACCGACAACATTAGCAAACAATGATTCTGCCAGCGATATCCGGACAGAAAAATTGCCGTTCGCGCCCAATTGGATCGGAAATTTATAGACAGGATCAATATATTTCACCGGATTGGCCGTACCCCAAGGCTGATTCACCACCTCAGCTGTACGGAAAAAATAGAGATGCATCTTATGCTCGCTCTCAAAAGCCTGCCGTAGCTTCAGGAATGTCGTAATGAAAGGATGATTGTCCGTTTCAAGGAAATACATCCCCGAATCGGTAAGTACATCTTGTACCTTACCTTCATAAACGAGTATGCAACCCTGCCCGGGAGACACAAGCAGTTTACTGGCATTTTTTATTTCGCTCGTCGGAACGTCTGCTTTATAAAAGAGCAGAGACTTATCCTGATCTTTCCATTCGACAACAACGCTTAACTGCTTCTTAAATAGAGATCTTATTCCCATTACATTTATTTTTTAAAATGATAATTTTCAACACTTTTCCCATCATAGCTGATCTCCCAGAAATTATTCCCCGACGTCTGGAGCATAAAACCCTGCCCGGTACGAACAGCAGACATGCACCTGAAATCAGAAGTAAACGAGACAGTCCATACGATAGTGCCCGACGTATCAAATAGTTGGACATTAACCACCGCATCCGTGGCAAGCGTAGGACGAAAAGAAATCAGTATATTCCGGTCATCAGAATAAAGTATGGCAGGAGAAAAACATACCTGTTCGCCGGTAATGGCTTTCGACGAAACGATCCTGTATTGTTCGGGGTTACGTATTGCACCGCCGGTGATCACCTGTAATTTATTTTCAGGCCCTCCGTTGTTAAAGAGGTAAGTAATTTCCATCAACTGCGCCACATTGCTCGAATGTGAACTTTCTTTATTCAGAAAAAGATAATAGACCTGATTCCGTGCTCCCGGTAATAATCCCTGCGTATTGTCGGTAGCTGTAAATTTAAACGCTTTTTCGGTATACAACACATCGGCCACCGGAAAATAGAATAACTCTTTTCCCAAATTGGTATGCACGCGGAACCCCTCTCCGACTCCTTCCCCGATAAAATCAACCTGCATCAGCCCTGCTTCAAGCGCCGGTTTGCGCGAACAGATAGCTCCAGTCACATCAATCAGCACAAGCTTTTCGATATCTACCTTATAAATCCGACTTTGGTCAATGATAATATAATCGGTACTATCGCTCCGGAAACGCCGGTGTGCGATATTCCTGTTCCGGCCGACTTTAGGTCCGATATTCTGCTCGTTTATGATTTCACCGGTCACCACATTGCGGAATACGGCACAAGTGGAATCTTTTGCCGCCCGGTCCTCGAGATAAAACACAACCCCTTCCTTCCGTGCCGGCAAGAGCATTGATAAAAGATATTTATCCCGTTCAGTCTGTGGCGTTTCATACGTCCGATATGTCGTGATATTTTTGCCGGCATACCGAACCATCTTGGAACAGAATCTGACCAAAAAGAGAACAGCCAGCACAATCACAACAATAGCGCCGACTCCTAAAACCTTAGCTGGCTGCACATGACTCCCTTCCCGACTGGAAATATTATGGTTCACGTTGACGTTAACATCATCGTTATCAAGGAAAAACTGTGTCCCACACTTGTCGCACCGGTAGTAGTCCGGCCTGATCTGTTCCGGTTTGGTGCTACCGCACTGGGGACACTTTATAACTTTAATCTGTTTTGCCATCAGCTTATTTTAATACAATAAAAAATTGCACAAATATATATAAATCAATCAGCCTAAAAAAAAACTTTTCCAATTATAGATGCATTCTTTATTAAATATCCATAAATTTCTATCTTCCAATTTGGTTAAGGCCGATCTTCGATTCTATTTTCTATTTTAATCAAACGTTTCCGTAATCCACCTGAAGGCAGATCAAACTTAAAGTTATTTTTATTGAGTTATCCCTTCATCCGTTTTTTGCACTTTGGCAGCTTGTCTGACTCAATGTATCCGGTGATGAACGCACTGCTCCTAAGCCCTTAAACATCCCATAATTTTATTTTTATACTCTTTATGGGCTTTCATCTTATTCTGTTTTTACGGTTTCCAGGAGTTCACTGTCAAAAATTGCAGCTGGCGAAATCACAGTTTCCTTCATTGGAATTTTATCTCCATAGCGTTCTTTCATTTTTGCCTTAACCGTATCATTTGTTAAATCAAAATCACCGAGTTTCTCAAGTTTCCCAATTTCTATTCCTGTT